>QIDW01000427.1 GCA_003230435.1 Acidimicrobiia bacterium
TCTACGCGCAGATCCTCTCTGATCAGGGCATCGATGCCCTCGAGCTCAACATCTACAAGATCGCAGCCGATATCAGGCTCACGTCGGAGGATGTAGAGCGGTCCTACGTTCGGCTGGTGGAAACGATCAAGAAGTCAATCGATCTCCCACTCGCGGTGAAGATCGGCCCCTACTTCTCATCGGTGGGTGACATGGCTCGCCAGCTCACAGACGCAGGGGCAGATGCTCTGGTCATGTTCAATCGCTTCTACCAGCCGGATATCGATCTGGAGACCCTCGGGGTGAGTCCCAACCTGGTCCTGTCCGATCCGGTCGAGCTGCGGCTCGTGCTGCGCTGGCTGGCCATCCTGTACGGCAGGGTCGAATGCGACATGGCTGCGACGTCCGGTGTCCACGACGCCACCGATGCAGTCAAGGCCATCCTGGCTGGTGCAACCGTGACGATGATGGCTTCGGCGCTTCTCAAGCACGGGCCCTCGCGTCTCACCGAAGTGCGCGACGGGCTCGAAACATGGCTATCCGAACGGGGGTACGACTCAGTTGACCAAGCGCGCGGGAGCCTCAGCTTTTCGTCAGTACCGGATCCTGGCGTCTTCGAGCGGACCAGCTACATGAAGACATTGACCTCCTACGTCCCGACCTGGTGATCAACGATCACATCGGCTCCAGGTTGCCGGTCTCCGTTTGTGAAAGGCCGTAGGCGCCTATTGGATAGCACCCCAAACTTCCTACGGTCAGGGCAGACCACAAACAAGGAGCAGAATTGACCCCGTACCACTTCAGCGTGACCCTGCACGAGACCTTCGAGAATGCCGTCACCAAGACGAAAGAAGCCCTTGCCGACAATGGGTTCGGAATCATCAGTGAGATCGACATGGCGGCCACCATCCAAGAGAAGCTCGGTATCGAACGCGATCCGTATCTGATTCTGGGAGCGTGCAACCCGGGTTTTGCCAACACTGCGGTCAACAGCGTGCCCTCGATCGGGGTTCTGCTCCCCTGCAACGTGGTAGTCCGCACCAATGCCGATGACGAGGTCATAGTCGACTTCATGGACCCGGCCGTGGTGCTCGATCTGGTTGGTGAAGACGGAATCCACGACATCGCAGACGAAGTTCGCACACGTCTTGAAATGGCCAGGGACGCCATCGCCACCGCGTAGGAGTCTGCATCGGTCGAAAACAGATCGCAGAGCAGGCATTCACCGCGGTCGAAGACGAGCTCCGTTCAATCTCGGTGTGGATGTACGAGAACCCTGAACTGGCATACGAGGAGTTCGAATCCTCACGACGTCTGGGTGAGTTTCTCGGTGACAAGGGATTCAAGGCCCGGCATACGGGCTCGACACAGCCTTCGAGGCGACTGTCGGATCGGCAGGCCCTCGCGTCGTCATCTGCTGTGAGTACGACGCTCTTCCCGGGGTAGGGCACGCCTGTGGTCACAACATCATCGCCACCTCTTCGGTCGGCGCCGGAGCGGCTCTGGTCGGCCTGGCCGAGGAGCTTGGAATCCGGGTCACCGTTCTGGGAATCCGCGCAGAGGAGGGCGGAGGCGGCAAGATCGACCGGCCTACACAATCATCGACATGGCCACCCAAAACGTCTGGGACCGACTCTGAGCACACGCTCGAGGAGATTGACTACGGTTTGCGCATGAGTCGAAAACAGAGGGCGGAGCAGACGTTCTCGTCGATAGAGAGCGAACTTCAGTCCATTTCCAGATGGATGTATGACAACCCGGAGCTCGGTTACAAGGAGTTCGAGTCATCGCGCCGATTAGGCGAGTTCCTCAGTGAGCGCGAATTCCAAGTCGAATACCCGGCATACGGTCTGGAGACATCGTTCGAGGCCAACGCCGGATCAAGTGGTCCCCGCGTCGTCATCTGCTGTGAGTACGACGCGCTTCCCGAAGTGGGACACGCCTGCGGCCACAACATCATCGCCACGGCTGCTCTCGGCGCCGGAATCGCCACCGCGGCGATGGCCGACGAGCTGGGGATCCGCATCACGGTCTTGGGAACGCCCGCCGAGGAGGGCGGAGGTGGCAAGGTCGCCCTGATCGACGCCGGCGCCTTTGAAGACGCTGCCGCCTCGATGATGGTTCACCCAAGCCCGGAGGATCAGCTAGACCCCTCTTTCCAGGCGAGGGAGAGTTTCACCGTTGAGTACTTCGGCAAGGACTCTCATGCGGCTTTCGCTCCAGAGCTCGGCATCAACGCGCTGGACGCCTTCGTCCAGGCCTATCTGAACGTGGCAACGTTCCGACAGCACATGCTCCCCGACGACCGGGTCCATTGCATCATCAACCACGGTGGAGACGCCTCCAACATCATCCCTTCCCACACCAGCTCGTCCTGGGGCATCAGGTCCGCCACCAACGAGCGTCTTCAGGAGCTGGTACCCAAGATCAAGGCCTGTTTTGAGGCTGCGGCCACCGCGACGGGATGTCGAATCGAGGTCATTCCAAACGACTACCCATATCTCAACATGGCCAACAACCCGATCATGACCACGCTCTACTCGGCGAACTCGGCCTCACTTGGCCGTTCAATGCCCACCGAAGCGGAGACGGGTGCCTCGGGAGGCTCGTCCGACATGGGCAATGTCAGCCAGGTGGTTCCATCCATTCACCCAATGCTTGGCATCGACTCCGGGGAGGCCGTCAACCACCAGAAGGAGTTCGCGACCGCCACGCTGACACCATCTGGCGACGGAGCCCTCGCCATGGCGTACACGATCATCGATATGGCCGAACAGGACGTCTGGGACAGGCTGTAGATGAGCGGGCGAACCCAGCACCGGCTAGGTAGCTAACACCTGAACCTGAGGTTGTTAAGCCCGTATACGGGCTTAACAACCTCAGGTTCGGCAACAACTAGCCGGCCGCAGCAACGGGGCGACTCGCCAGGGCTGTCATGTTCTTGATCGTCAACACCACAAAGAACAGGACGATCGGAACCACGGCCATCGTCGCCGACCCCGCCGTGTCGAAGTGGTAGCTGATGACCAGGCCCGCGACCACCGACATCACGCCGATGACTGCCGCGGTAACCATCATGATCGGCACCCGACGCACTATCAGGGCGGCCGTCGCCGGTGGTCCTACCAGCAGACCCAGCACGAGGAGCGTACCGACGGTTTGGAACGACCCCACGATGCCGAGGGTGATCAGTCCAAGGAGGGCAGCCTGGGCAAAACGCGGTCGGAAGCCAAATAGCTCTGCTTTTTGCTCATTGAATGCCAGGACCAGGAAGTGTCGGTAGAGCAAGGCCGAGACGACCAGGATGACGGCCACCACCACGACCAGAACCCGGATGTCGCCGATCGTCGCACCCAACACGTCACCAAAGAGGATCGCCGTGAGGCTGCCTGAGTACGAGGGTGTTCGAGAGATCACGATCACCCCCACACCGAGCATCCCCACAAAGAGAAGCCCGATGCCCGTGTCCTCGGAAAAGGTGGTCTGACGATGTACGAGGTTGATTCCGGCGAGCATCACCAATGCTGCCAGGACCGCCCCAGCCAGCACGTTGAAATCGAGAAGGATCGCCAGGGCAATCCCGGGGATGACACCGTGGACCAGGGCATCACCGAGAAAGCTCATTCCCCGGATGACCACCCATGTGCCAACAAGAGCAAGGGCGATTGCGGCCAGCGAGCCGGCGATCAGAGCCCGCTGCTGGAACGCCAACTCGAAGGGCTCCGTCAACCAATCCACGATGTCTCCACACCCCGTTCCCTCATCCGAGGGCCGCGGCGATCAACTCTGCATTCGCCAGGAGCATTCCGATAAGGGTATCGGCTCCGGAGCCGGGCTCTCCCAAAGACCCCGTGTACAACTCGACGACCTCGATCTCATGGCCCACTTCGGCGGCCACAGCCTCAGCGAGTGCCGAAGGCTTGGTCGTTTCGGCAAAGATCGCTGTAACGCTCTCCTCTTCGATCGCCCGTACCAACTGCCCCAACTCCTCTGAGCTTGGGGCTCCGAGGGTCGATCCTCCAGGGATGACGGTCCCAACGATCTCAAAGCCATAGACCGCTGCAAAGTAACCCAACGCGTCATGGTTGGTGACGAGCTTCTTCGAGTCTCGAGGAACCGCTTCGAGAATCGACTCGATTTCGGTGTTGGTGATATCGAGCTCGATGGCATATCCCTCGGCTCGGGACGACCAATCGATCGAGGCATCGATTCTGGTCATCTCCTCAGCGATGAGTCGCGCCGCCTCCGCCATTCGTTTCGGGTCGAGCCAAACATGTGGATCGAGGCCGTTTCCCAGCGAAATCGGATCGAGCAGTGGGCCTATCTCGAGGAGGTTGGTCCCGTCCATTTCCGCGGCTCGCAGAACATCGGTCAGCGTCCCCTCCAGCCCGAGTCCTATGGAAACCACGAGGTTTGCCTCATTGATGCCGGCGACCTGGCGCGAGGAGGCTCGATAGTCGTGCGGATCGGCTCCCGAAGGCACGAGAACCTCGACGGTGGCGTCGGCTCCAACGACGTTTCTGACGACATCCCCGAGAATGGTCGTTGTAACTACCACTTTCAGGCCCGACTCGCCATCGACTTTGCCGGCACCACACGCAGTGAACACAAGCAGCGAGGCTGACCCTATAATGAGACTCATTCTCAACATGGCTGAGAACGATAATCGACCTGGAAACACTGTGACAACCACAAGCCTCGACCGCGAGATTGGTATACGGCTCAAAGAGCACGACGCCCGATACACCCGCGGACGTCGTCTCGTCGTCGCGACGCTCGCCGGATCGGATGGCCCGAAATCGGCTGCCGAGTTACAAGCCAACATCGGGTCTTCTCTTCCCCTCTCATCCCTATACCGATCACTGGCGGTCCTCGGGACAGTCGGGGTGGTTGTTCCCCACTTCACCAAGAAGGGCGTTGCTCGATACGAGTTGGCCGAGTGGTTGCAGGGACATCACCACCATCTCGTGTGTCTCGACTGTGGCGCGGTCGAGGACCTAGCCCTCCCCCAGTCCTACGAAGAGAAGGTCCGCGAGCTCGTTGAGGGAATCGGCTCGACTGTCTCTTTCACCCCGGTGAATCACGCCTTCGACATCGAAGGCATCTGCTCGAGGTGTGCGTGACGAGCAGCGCAGTCCAGGCGACGGACCTCGTCCTCGGTTACGGATCAACCGTGGCGTTGAGCAAGTCAACCTTTGTCATTCCCACCGGGAAAGTCACCGCCGTCATCGGCCCAAACGGCTCCGGAAAGTCGACTCTTCTCAATGCCGTTGCAGGGTTGCTCGACCCGATCAGCGGCTCGATCGAAGTCCTCGCCCGAACCAGCTCTTCGCATCGCATCTCCTATGTGCTTCAGACCACGAAGGTCAACGACGCCCTCCCGATCTCCGTCATGGAGGTAGTGATTATGGGCAGGTACGCCGGCACGGGGGCTTATCGATGGCTCAACCAAGATGACCGCGACGCGGTGGCAGAGGCTATGGAGCGCACCGGGATCACCGACCTCGCCGGCCGTCATCTCAACGACCTGTCGGGTGGGCAACGTCAACGGGTATTCGTAGCGCAGGGTCTTGCCCAGGAGCATGACCTGCTTCTTCTTGACGAGCCTCTCACGGGCATCGACTTCCCAACAGCCCAGGCGATCGACTTCGTGATTCATGACGAGATAGAGCGGGGCTGCACCGTCGTGATGACCACGCACGACCTTTCCGAAGCTCAGGTGGCCGACAACGTGGTCCTTCTATCAGGCCGAGTGGTAGCTCACGGCTCGCCAACAGACGTTCTCTCCACCGAGTATCTCAAGGACGCCTACGGTGCGGCTCTTCTTCATGTTGAAGATGGCCGGATCTTTCTCGACGATGCGGCACACCGTCCCGTCGAGGGCCGTCACCTGCACCGTGACCGGGTCATTCACACGGAGTCTTCACCATCAGACCTTCACAACGAGTGAAGGTCGGCGATAGGAACCCGCTAGAGACCTATGGCCTGGCCCAGAAGTCGACGCTGATAACGAGCATCCCCGAGTATCAGCGACGACGCCTTTGCCCGCTTGAGATAAAGGTGGGCGTCGTGCTCCCAGGTGAACCCTATCCCTCCGTGAACCTGGATCGTCTCGCCGGCGATCCAGTTGTAGACCTCTGAGCAGACCGATCCCGCCAACGGTGCAGCGACGGCGAACTCGTGGGCATCGTCGACGACCCGGACCACGTGATAGGCAGTCGACTTGGCGTGCTCGACCTTCATGTACATCTCTGCGCAGCGGTGTTTTATCGACTGAAACGAGCCGATGGGGCGGCCGAACTGGTAGCGGGTTTTGGCATAGTCAACCGACATCTCGAGACACCTCTGCGCCCCACCGACCTGCTCCGCGGCCAGACAGGCTGTTCCTATTGCGAGGGTCTCAGCCAGGGAGTCGGAGGATTC
>QIDW01000340.1 GCA_003230435.1 Acidimicrobiia bacterium
CGGCGCTCTCCACGTGGAGCACGACGCGGTCGCCGAGGTTCACTCGGATGACCCCTGGGTCATAGGCGAATTGGCGGGCAGTGATGTGGATCTCCCGCACCGTCGGAGAAGATGACGACCAGCCCCAGGCCACCCCACCAACGGTCCCGGCTATGGCAAGCCCGGCGATGATGGCAAAGATGTTGAGCCGGCTACGGCCCGGGCGCCGGATGTCTCGGTCACGAATCGAGAGCTCCATTTTCGTGCTCATGCCGTAACTGCGATGTCTGTCCGCATCCCGGCCTCCAAGTGGCCCGGCCAGGTACAGGCGATAACCAGCTCGCCGGGCTCGGTAAACGTGTAATCGAGGGGTCGCTCCGGGTCTGAGATCGATGGCCGCGGGATTCTCTTCTTCCTCCTGGGCCTCTTCGCCGCTTTCAGCCATTTCCGCGGCGTGCAGCCGCTGCTCCTCTTCCGTGCCGATCACTGCGTCGTGGGCGATGACACCGTTGTTGCTGAAGAGAAAGGTGACGGTTTCGCCGACCTCGAAAGTGGACGCTTCCGGTGCGAAGCCAAAATCGGTCATGACGATCTCGACGACTCATGACGATCTCGACGACGACCCCATGCTCCGCCTGGCCGACCCTCGGGGAAAGGTTCTCCGCCTCTTGGGTCTGGGCCAAGCCCGACCCGGCGGGTTGCTCGGTGAGGTCATGCACCTCTGCTCGGGGACCTCCACAGGAGACGACGACGAGGGCGAGGGTGCTGGCTGCGACCAAGGTCCATCTCATTGCAGCCGCTCATCCTGCTCATCGTCATGAGACGCGCCTAGGACCGGCCAGAGCCCGGGTCCCGTCCGGCGAGCGTCTCGGGGTCCCGTGAAGTTGATATCCGTTTCTTCGTGGTATGGCATGGCCACTCTCGCCAACCCTCGGTTTCCAGGTCACCGTTATTGCACTGCGGGGCGGCCATGACGGCTAGAGGCCTTACTCCTCTTAGGCTCAGGGTGATGCCGTAGGCGCGCCGTACGGGGAAACCCTTAGGGGATTTCACGGAGATGTGAGGGGCCTTTGCTCGGTTCCCAAGCGACGCCAAGGTAGCCATAATGACTTTTAGGAGGTGCGCATCCCTGTCAGCACCCGTGTGCTTGTTGTCGATGATCACACCCTCGTTCGCCGGGGAACCCGTGAGATCCTGGAGCGCCGGAATGAGATCCGAGTCGTGGGCGAGGCCGCCGACGGCGATGAGGCGGTGAGCCTCACTGACCGGCTCCGGCCCGACGTGGTCCTGATGGACCTCGGCATGCCCGGTTTGGGCGGCGTCGAGGCCACCAGGCAGATCAAGGCGCGTTGGCCTGATGTCGAGGTCCTCGCCCTCACCGTCCATGACGACGACCAGTACCTCTTCGAGGCGATCAGAGCCGGAGCCTCCGGCTACCTGCTCAAGGACGTTCACGACGACGAGCTCATCGACGCTGTGCTGAGCGTCGCCGAGGGAGGAGTGGTGTTGCAGCCTGCCGTGACTCGCAGGCTGGTGGCCGGACTCCGCACCCGGGGTGGAACCCTCGATGAGTCACCACCTATCAGCCCGCTTACAGATCGAGAGCTTCAGGTGTTGAAGCTGGTCGCCAAAGGCCTCTCGAACCGAGAGGTCAGTGAGCGGCTCGGTCTGAGCGCCCGGACGGTGGAAACCCACCTGAGCCATGTGTATCAAAAACTTGGCGCGTCGTCTCGCACCGAAGCGGCGATCCGCGGGCTAAAAGAGGCATGGCTGAATTTGGACGAGATCTCGTGAGGCAGACCACTGCCACCGAACACCAGCCGGTTTCCGGAGAACGGCTTCGCCTGCGCAAGCTGAGACTGCAGGAGCCATCCTTTTGGCTGGTGCAGCTCGGCGTGGCCCTCGTAACCGTTTTTCACTTCTTACTCGAATTGGTCGGCGCCCACGAGAGCCTGCTCGGTCTCTACACGGGGCTGCACCATTTCCCCGTCATCCTGTATGTGATTCCGGTGGCTTATGCCAGCTTGACCTACGGGATCGAAGGGGGTTTGCTCACTGGTCTCTTTAGCGCCCTGCTCGCCATTCCCAACACGATCTTCTGGCACCGAGCCGAGTACGCATGGGTGGGCGAGGCCGGGGCGATGATCCTCGTGATCACCCTTGGTGTGCTGGTGGCGGTGCCCGTGGAACGCGAGCGTCGCGAGCGCCAGCGCGCCGAGGCGACCAGCCGGCGCCTGGCGTTCCTCAATGGCGTTACGTGGAGCATGACGCGGTCGCTGCAGCCCAGGGACTCGATCGGCCCGCTGCTGGACCGGTTGATCGAGGCTGTGGATCTGGAGGCAGCGGCGTTTGTTGCTGCCGACGGCGAAAGCGCCCGGAGCCCACTGGTGGGTGCGAGCTCGACAGATCGCGGGCAGCACCGAGTCCAAGAGGCGATTGCCGCAGACCTGCCGTCAGCAGACGGGGATGTGGGTTGGCGGGCGGGTATCGCCTCGATACCGGTCGCGGGAAAGGATGACCGGTTTGGTTCTATCGTGGTCGCCTGGCCGGACGGGCCATCCCCGAGCGACGAGGACGTAGCGCTGCTCGTCGCAGTCGCACGCGAGCTGGGTGTTGCGCTCGATAACGCTCGACTCCATGACCAGGAGAAGCTCCGGTTGCAGCGCTACGTAAAGGAGGTAACCAGGGCACAGGAAGACGAGAGAAAGCGTATCGCCAGAGAACTCCATGACGATGCTGCCCAGCCGCTCGTACTGCTGTCCCGCGGCCTCGAGCGTCTCGCTACCGATGGCCGCAGGCCCAGCGATGTCGCCGGCCGTGCAACCGAGCTACGAGGGGTGACGCTCGACATCCTCAAGACGATCCGCAGCTTCAGCCGCGACCTCCGCCCGACCGTGCTGGACGATCTCGGGCTCGCTCCGGCACTCGAGTGGTTGCTGCGCGGTCTGGCCGAACGCTCGGGCGTCGAGACCGAGTTTCGCATCGAGGGTAAACCGCGCCGCCTTTCACCAGACACCGAGGTGGCCGTGTTCCGTATCGCCCAGGAAGCTCTCCGGAACGTCGAGAAACACGCACGTGCCACGAAGACGTCGTTGGTCGTGACGTTCGCGTCGGGTCACTGCTTCCTCCGCATAGCCGACGACGGCGTCGGGTTCGATCCCGTGCAGCTCGGCCAATGGACAACACTGGGCATCAACGGCATGCGCGAGCGCGCTGAGCTTGTAGGGGGCCGGATCGCGATCGACGCTAAGCCGACTCGCGGGACGGTAGTCACACTCGACGTAGAGGCTTGACCAGCGCCGAAGGCTCGTTCATGTGAAGGCCACCGACCCGTGTAGGCGGAGACGTACGAGGTAGGTTCCGCGAATCTCGAGCGGTTCTGCTCGCCGGGTCACATGTCCATGTTGCCTTCGCTGTCGGTGTGGGACCACATGAAGAGGCGCTCTCCGGCCACGATGAGGGCGATGGCAATGGCAGAAACGATGAGAATCAGTGAGTCTTGAGATCCCTTGACCCACAGGAAAGCGGTGAGGACGATGACGTCGAGGGCGATGGCGATGGACACGATGGCTGGTCTCGCGTCGATACGGGATCGGAGATGGCGGAGGATTCCCCAGTGGATGGCGATGTCCATGATGAGGTAGAAGATCGCGCCGAGCGCAGCAATGCGCTGAAGGTCGAAGAGGATCGTGAGGACGATGGCGAACGCGACGGTATAGACCATGGCGTGGGTCCGAAGGCTGCCCGGCATCCCGAAATGCCGGTGCGGAACTTCCTTCATGCGGGTGAGCATGGCCAGCATTCGGGAGGCGGCAAAGACACTGGCCATGACTCCTGAGGCAGTTGCCACCACGGCCAGGCCGACGGTGAACCAAACTCCTGCGTCGCCGAAAGCTGGCCGGGCAGCCTCGGCGAGGGCGAAGTTCTGGGCGGCGATGATCTCGGTGAGGTCGAGGTTGCCGGCGACCATCACCGCCAGAGCGATGTAGAGGGTGCCCGAGATCGCGATCGAGATGATGATCGCCCGCCCGGTGTTGCGATGGGGGTCGACGATCTCGCCTCCACTATTGGTGATGGTGGTGAAACCCTTGTAGGCGAGAATGGCCAGGGCCACCCCAGCCAGGAATCCTCCGGAGATGATGGACTCCGTTCCTTGCGACCCGCTGGTGAAGTTGGTGGAACTGACGAACCAGAGCCCGGCGATGGCGAAGAGTGCGAGGCCGCCAACCTTGACGGCGGCCATCACACCCTGGGATGCCTGCACAGCGCGGTTGCCGGCGATGTTGACCGCGTACGCGACGACAATGAGGGCGACACCAAGAGCGGGCACCCAGAACGATGTTGGCCCCAGGTCGATGATCTGGAGGACATAGGCGCCGAAAGTGCGGGCGACGAGGCTCTCACTGACGACCATCGAGGTGTACATCAGCAAGGCGAAGACACCGGTCGCTGTACCGGGGCCGTAGGCCTCATTGAGGAACATGGCGACTCCGCCCGAGGAGGGGAAGGCGTTGGACAGCTTCACATAGGAGTAGGCGCTGAACGCCACGACTACGGCAGCGACGAGAAACGCAACGGGAAACAGGTCGCCGGCGAGGTCCGCGACCTGGCCGGTCAGGGCAAATATGCCGGCTCCGATCATCACCCCGGTGCCCAACGAGACAGCACCGAAGAGGCTCAGACTGTTGGCTTCGTCCTCGGGAGCGTGCCCGCCGGCTCTCTCCATTCCAGGGTCCATGCTGGTCATGACGGCGTCTCAGCGTCTGTGGGTTCTTCGGCGCCTTTGAACCCCACGGCCATGAATGCGGCGTGACGCGCCTTTACGGCTTCCAAACCTGGATGGTCGGCAGTTTCGCCGGTCACATGTTCGATGGGCGGTTCAGTACTTGGCAGGAATGCCGTGGTGATCCCCAGCGACCGGTTGGTAGCCTCGATGGAGGCGGCACCGTCGCCTCGGCCGGCAAGGGCCCGAATAGCGTCGATGTTCTCCGGTACCACTATCGCCTCGTTGTGGACCT
>QIDW01000416.1 GCA_003230435.1 Acidimicrobiia bacterium
CCGACCCTGGTTCGAAGTTGCCGGCTGATCGGTCAGCCACCGTTTCGGATCGGCCTTGCGGTCGAATGTTCGGCTGTGCCAGCGGAGATCTGGCGACGGCTATCCAACGAGAGGACGGCAGCGGAGTGACCCGCTGCCGTCCTCTGTGTTGCTTGGTGTCCCTGGTGTGACTGCCTCCTACCAGTCGCACCCCGGAGAGGCCGGGTTCGTTCCCGCCGGGTTGGGGGAGTCGCACTGCGCCTCGATGGCGATCAGGTTGATGACCTCCAACGCACGGTCTGCGTCGATGATGAACGGCTCGCCGATCGAACCATCCGCTTTGAATGGCGTATACGCCTGGGTGATGGCATTGACGCCACCCGGAGTGTACGCGCCGGGGCCGGTGACACCCTCGTAATCGATGTCCTCACCGGCTCTGATGAGATCCAGGCATTCCTGGTACGTATAGCACACGGTTCCTGGCGGGTCTCCAACCCCGAACATCGCCGGAGCCCAGTCACTCGCCTTGTACGAGCCGCCGTATTCGACGGCAAGTGCCGTTTGCACCATTACGTCATAGGTCGTGTAGTGGTAGTTTCCAACTGCCGGGTCTGCGTAGTCGACTCCGACGCCGTAGCCAGTGGTGTTGTCCCACAACGGCTGGTAGAACTCCCATGCAGGAGTGTCGTCGTTGTAGGTGAACGCCGCATAGCCGATGCTCTTCTGGCTGGCGAGAGGTCCAGTTCCCAGAGTCCCGATGAATTCCTTCTGAATCCAGCCGGTCTCACCGATCCAGTCAAGCGAGAGGCCGGCCTCGGCCGCCTGCTTGATCAAGGTGGCTGATTCCACCGATCCCGCTTGCACGATGACCACATCCGGTGCCAGGTTGGCGATCCGTTCGGCTTCGGCCCTGTATGAGGGCTGCTCGGCCGGGACATCGATGCGTCCCAGGACCTCGATTCCTAGCGCGTCGGCGGTCTTCTCGGTCGCGCCGGCCGCGAGCTGGAAGCCTTCCACCTGAGTGGCGAAGATGACGATGCTCTTGGCGCCGATCTCTTCGGCGTACAGCACGCCAGTCATGCCCAACGCCTCGTCGAGACCCTGAGCCCGGAAGATCGGCTCAGAGCCCACTCCGCCGATGTTTCCGGGGATGGTTCCACCGTGCACCGTCGGCCCAAGCGGTGAGTCGTTCTCCGCAATCCACTCCAACATGAAGTCGCGGTAGGTCCGGTAGCCGTGGGCCTGGCTCACCAGGATCTCGGCACCGCTCTGGGCTGCCTGAGCCTCACCGACCGTGCCCAGGTCTTCGGAGACGAGCTCCCAAGTGCGGCCAAGCGGTGGATCGAGGTTGATAACCTCCTCGATCGGGAACCGGACATCCGCCGTGAGCGACGGTCCGTATGGCGCGAATTCCCCTGTGTAGTAGGCGAGTTCGCAAACGACGACCGGTCCGGCGGATATTGCCGCGGTTGTTTCGGTCGCCGCGGTTGTTTCGGTCGCCGCGGTTGTTTCGGTCGCCGCGGTCGTCCCTGCAGTCTCGTCATCACCGCCGCACGCAGCGGCCAACAGCGAGAGCATGAGCAGGAGAATCAACCCACCTGCGATCCTTATTAGGCGTATTCGCATTCCTTCTTTCCTTTCCTCCAGGCGGATCTGATCACCGTTCGGTGATCAGATCCGATATCCTTCTTTGAGCTTCTCGGTTGTCAATTCGGCAGCGTCGAGTACCTCGGATGCCTCTCCAAGGTTGAGCACCATCACGCGATCGGCAATCTCGAGCGCTTTGGCGGCGTTCTGCTCTGCCAGAACGATGGTGACGTCTCTCGTTTTGTGGATCTCGCGTATCTTCTCGAAGAAGACGTCGACGTAGATCGGGGAGAGCCCGGCGGTCGGTTCGTCTAGCAGCAGTATCTTGGGGTCCTGCATCAACGCACGGCCGCAGGCGAGCATGCGCGACTCACCGCCGCTCAGCGTCCCCGCCATCTGGGTTCGGAGCTCTCCGAGGTCGGGGAACAGTTCGATGATCTCGTCTACCCGCTCCTCTCGGGAGCGAGTGCCGATCATCGCACCGACCTGCAGGTTCTCCAACACTGTCAAATCAGCGAAGATGCCCTTCTCCTGGGGCACATACGCGAGTCCCAGCGCCGCCGTCTCCCAGGGGCGGAGTTTGGTGACGTCCCTTCCGTTGAACCATATCTCGCCCCCCATCAGCGGGATGAGCCGAGCCAGAGTGGCGAGCAGGGTCGTCTTGCCCGCTCCGTTCGCGCCGAGCACAGCGAAGACCTCACGTTCCACGCTGAGATCGACGTCCCTGATCACCGTCACGCCGGAGTAGCCGCTGCGAATGCCCTTGGCTTCAAACATGGCCGCTGCCCAAGTACTTTTCGATGACTGTGTCGTGTTCTCTGATCGACCTGGGCTCTCCCTGTAACAGTACGCGCCCCTCGGCCATGAAGTGGACGTAATCACTCATGGTCCAGATCACGTGAAGGTCGTGCTCGACGATCACAACGGCCATGTTCTCCTCTGCGGCCTTCTCATCGATGAGTCCCATGAGTTGATCGCGGATGTCGTCGGGCAGTCCTGCGGTCGGCTCGTCCAGGAGCAGGACCCGTGGCTTCAGTAGAAGACAGCGGATGATGTCCAGTAGCTTCTTCTCGCCTGCGGATTTGGCGAACCCGAGGGGGTCCTCGAACTCGAACCGGTCGAGATACCACAGGATGCCCTCGACGGTGTCCTCGTAGAGCCCCTGCTCTCGGTAGATCCGGTAGGGCCACTCGTCGGTCGCCTTCGCGACCGAGAGCAACAGCGAGTCCAGGATCGTCAGCTTCTCGAAGTCTGTGATCACTTGGTTCGTCTTCACCACGCCGTGGCGGGCCATCCGGTGGGCCGGCAGATCCGAGAGAACCACCTCGCTGCCGTCACCGTCGGAGGAGAGGGTGACCGTTCCCCGATCGAGGGAGATGGAGTGCATGATCATTCGGAGCAGGGTCGTCTTGCCTGCCCCGTTCGGGCCAATCAGGCCTTCGATCGGATGTGTACCCAATGTCAGATCATCGACGTCCACGACGACCCGTCCAGCGAAGCTCTTTACCGCGTCTTGGATGCGAACCCTCGGACGCGAGCCGTCGCTGTCTCGGGTGGGTTCCCTGGCGAACGCGGTGTCTTTGTGATCACCCGCCATGCATCCTCCGCATCAACTTGTCCCTTCGCATGTCGCCGAGGACGCCGTACGGCCGGAAGAGGAGGACGATGATGAGCACACCGCCGAACACCATCTCACGGAGCACGGGAATGGCTTGCGTGTACCACTCGCGGGGGAGCGGCAAGTAGAACTGAATGACGACGTCGAAGAGTCCCACTGTGAGAGCAACGCCGACGGCGGCTCCCCACATCCGAGTAGTGCTACCCAGCACCAACCCGACCATCGCCGCCAGCGTGATATCGATTCCGAGGTTCCCGGTTTCGAGGAAGCGCTCGTTCACACCGTACATGGCGCCAAGGAGCCCCATGCCCGCCGAACTGACGGCAAACAACCACAGCTTGGTTTGGAACGGCGCCTTGCCGAGGCTTCGGGCCAGTGGTTCGTTGTCGCCGATAGAGATCAGCAATCGACCGTAGGGCGACTTGTGGACGCGAGATACGTAGTAGAGGATGATGGCGACCAGGATGGTCAGAATCACCAGCCACAACGTCTCGTTCGCCTTGACGCTGCCAATGTCGTAGGGGAAACCAAGTCCGCCCATCCCGAGGGCACCACCCGTCAGGTCTTGTTCTGTCGTCGCCAGAATCCAGACGGCTGTGGCGAAGCCGAGCGTGCCCACCAGGACGCCGTCGATGTCGAGGTCAGCGATGAGCCACCCGACGAGGAGGCCGGCAAGGCCGGCCACGACAGTCCCGAACACCACAGAGATGAGGAATGCCCAGACTTCTCCAAATGGCCAGTCGACCTTGACGAACAGCACACCGAAGGCGTACATCCCGATGCCCCAGAAGCCGACGACGCCGAAGTTGGCGATGCGGGCGAGTCCCAGCTGCAGGTGAAGCAGCAGTGCCAGGCCGATCACCATCATGACGTAGAACAGCCCGGAAACGAGGAACGCATCGAGCCAGTCAAGGTTCATGCCACTAGACCTTCCCCGTGTCGGCCATCCGCCTGCCGCGGACCTTCAGGATGATGACGAAGGCAGCGATGAGGACCAGTTGGGCCCACAGCACCTGGCCAAATTGAAGCGTCATGGCGGTCAGCGCCACGCCGGTGACGATTCCGGCGATGATGACGCCTCCGATGTTCTTGGCTCCTCCCACCAGAACGACCAGCAGGATGAGGAGGAACTGTCGCCATCCGAGCAACGGCGCGACGGAGGATCCGACCCCGTAGAACGCACCCGCGAGTCCGCCGGCGACCCCGGCGAGGAACCAGATCAGCACGGTGACGGCCAGAGGCCGGATCCCGCTGACCTGCGCCAGGTCTTCGTCGGTGGCCAGTGCCCGGATCTGGAGACCGAACGTGGTTCTCTGGATGAACCAGAACAGCAACAGGGCGAGAACGAGAACGCTGCCGAGCGCGAGAAGCCGGAACGACGAGACCCCCACGCCCAGCACGAAGATCGTGTTCGGGGGCGGAACATTGTAGAAGCGGACCGGGTACCCGAAGATGAACTGAAGGCCGTGACGGAGGAGGATCGAAAGGCCGAAGGAGATGATGATCATCTCCAAGACGCCGACGTTGCGATTCTTGGCGGGCCGGAAGATGGCGAAGTAGGTGGCGACGCTGATCAATCCGGCGAGGATTCCGGCCGGTAGCACGATGGCGTAGAAGTTGAGACCGTACGTCGTATTGACCCACATCCCGAGATAGGCACCGAGCGTGATGGTTTCGGAGTAAGCGACGTTGAGGAGACCGGTCAGTCGGTACAGGAGGGCGAAGCCCATTGCGGCGAGAATCAGCGGAGCATGCTCGGTCAGGCCGATCACGAGGGAGTCGGTAATGAGATCCATCAGCGCCGTTTCCCGCCCGGCGCGTCGCGCGAGTGTCGGAACGTGCTCGGCGTCATGATTCATGAGTGTCTGCTGCCCTGCGCCTCTGACGCTGCTCTGCATCACGATGATCGAGATTGGACAATCGTTCATTGATAATCGATTATATGAGATAGTGTTAGCCAGCGTCAAACTGCCGTGAGCCGTCGCCCCACCTACCGGACACCATCACTTCCGATTGTGCGGGGCGGCGCTCGTCGTCCTTCGGGAGAACTCCACGCGCTCCGACATCACCGCTCCCGTTCAGGCGCGGCCGGCTGCCACCTCGCCCTCTCGCGTCTTTCCGGCGAGCAGGATCAGATCCTCGTGGAGTTCGAACCAGAT
>QIDW01000405.1 GCA_003230435.1 Acidimicrobiia bacterium
GTACCCGGCTCCGAACCAGTGCAGGGGTTCTAATGCCACCGCAGCGGTGATCGGTCCCCCGGGCCGAGCGCGAGTTACGGATAATGCGCACCCTTGCTTCGTGTGTCCGTACTGCTCCGATGGCGGCGTTATCGAAACCGTCGCCGATGCTGCGATAAGTTTTGAACTCGCCCGAATCTCGAGTGTCAGTCGTGTGGGTTCATGAATAGTCGTTCGATGAATTGGGCTAGCCAGTGTTGTACTTGTCGAACGACCAGCCTCGGTCGTGGGTGAGGGTGCGGACGACGGCTGCGCTCTCGAAGGCCGCCAGAGCCGTGCACGAGACCGCCAAAGCCGGGCGCGAGGCACAGCGAGGATCGGGCGCACCGGAGTCTGAGGCTCTCAGCTCACCAGGTCCAGGGCTTGGCGCAGGGCAGCGGGATCGGGCGAGGCCATGATGACCTCTCCCTGAGCGCCGAAGTAGGACACGTTCACCAGGTGACCCGCGTTGGCGGCCTTGTTTGCTGCCGCAGGCAGGCCGCCCGGAAAGTCCGGCGGAACCACGACACAGTCGCGGATGTCAGCAACAACCCCGCCTCCGGCTTCCACGATCGCTGTTGCCTTCTCGACGTCATCGTCCTGCACGGCGACGTGGGCGACTCGGCCGCCCAGACGCGGAAAGACGCACCCGGCGGCAACCGTGATCCCCTGCTCTGCCGCCGCTTGGAGCATTTCGGCAGGTCGGCCGACCTTCATGTCCATGAGAATGGTTAGATCTCGCACTGTTGGTGCCTTTCTTTGGAACGGAGGAGCGATCGCTCAGCCAAAACGTCGGAGACTCGTCTCATTGCGAACCGGGTTGGCTGCGATCGTGTTGGGCGCCTTGTTGGTCGTCTCGTGTTCGACCGGTACGCCCACGCTTCTCTTTGGCGATGACACGCCGGACGACCTGAGGGAGGTGGCGAACAGCACCTTCGAGGTCTTCGTCGGCCGCTTTTCGGACCGCGCCGACTGTATCGGATCGGTAACTCTCGTCGGGGCGCGCCATCTCGACGACCGAGCGCGTTACATTCCAGGGGAGCGCAGCGTGATCCTCAGGATCCCGGCCACCGCCCCGCACATCGAGGTCTCTCTGGTGCACGAATGGGCCCACCATCTCGAGTTCGCTTGCGAGTCGCATCAGGAGCTCCGAGCTCCATTCCTGAGGAGCGTCGGACTCCCGCCCGACGCCGCCTGGTTTGGCGGAGAGGTGTGGGAGGGTATTCCGTCGGAGATGTTTGCCTCAGCGGTTGTCGAGTACGTTCTCGGGCGTCGGGACGAGGCTTCGGCGATTGTCCTCGATCCGGAAGCCATCGACGTCGTCCGCGATTGGGCCGGCGAGTGACCAGCCCGGACGCCCATGCCCCACAGGCTCATTCCGAGGCTCCACTTTCTTGGCGAAGCTCGCGGGCCGCTGCTTCGAGATCCGGATCCGAGCCGGCAGCCTCCTCGAGTTCGTGCGAAAGGACTTCAAGATCGGCTCCGCCGGCCATCATCTGAACCAGTTGCTCCAGCGGGACCTCGTCCTTTGCGTAGTCGCCGAAAATCTGTCCCCGACGAAGGATGACGAAATGCTCACCCACCGGGTAGGCATGATGCGGATTGTGCGTGATGAAGATCACCCCTATGCCACGCTGTTTCGCCTGGATGATGTACTTGAGCACCACTCCGGCCTGTTTTACTCCGAGCGCGGCGGTCGGTTCGTCCAAGATCAGCACCTTGGCCCCGAAATACACGGCGCGTGCGATCGCCACCGACTGACGTTCGCCACCCGAAAGGGTCCCGACCGGCTGATCCGGATCGCGGATATCGATGCCCATCTTGGCCATCTCGTCACGTGTTACCTGCTTGGCGAGGTCGACATCGAAACTCCGGAAGGGCCCGACACCCCTGGTGGGCTCGGAGCCCAAGAAGAAGTTCCTCCAGATGGACATCAGCGGAATCATCGCCAGGTCCTGGTAGACCGTCGCGATCCCCAATTCCAGCGCATCCCTCGGGGAGTCGAGATCCACCCGTTTGCCTTCAAATCGATTCTCGCCCTCATCGGGCTTATACACGCCGGCCAGCGTCTTGATGAGTGTCGACTTCCCTGCGCCGTTGTCCCCGAGGAGACAGGTGACCTCGCCGGGCCGGACGAACATAGAAACGTCCTTCAGGGCGATGACGCTCCCGAAGTACTTCGAAACATGCTCGATCTCGTAAATGGGAGCCTCTGTTGTGGCCATGTTGCTCACCTCTTCATTGCTTGCAGCCGGATGAAGTTATTAAAGACCACCGCCACCACGAGGATGCCTCCCAAGAAGACTTGGAACCAGTCGGCATCAATTCCGGTGATGACGATGCCCTGCTGGACCATCGAAAAGATGATCGCGCCCAGCATTGCACCGATGATCGACCCGTAACCACCTGTCAGCAGCGTTCCACCGACAACGACGGCGATGATCGCCCTGAACTCGAGCTGAGTTCCCCGCAGGGAGTCGGACCCGTTGAACTGAACCGCAAAGATCAGCGCCACGAGGAACCCGGCGAATGCTGTGAGCATGAACAGCCCGATCTTTAGCCGGTCCACCGGCACGCCGACATTTCGTGCTGCGTTGGCGTCCCCACCGACACCGAACACCCAGTTGCCCACTCGAGTCCGCGAAAGGAACCAGCTCGCCAGGGCACCGATCCCAAACATCCACAAGATGGCGATATCGAAGTTTCCGCCGGCGATCTGGATTTCTGTGCCAAACAACCTATCGATTAGCTCAAACCCGGGCACATCGTCGAGGCCGCCAAGCTGGGTTCGATTGGTGCGTCCGCGTGGGATGGCGATCGCCAACCCTCGCAGAATGAACAGGGTGCCGAGCGTGATTATGAAGGAAGGCAGCTTGGTCTTCACTACCAAGAGCCCGTTGAAGTAGCCGAGCAGCAAGGACAGCGCCAGCGTGATGAGCAATGAGATACCGAGGGGCAGGCCGAAGCCCCCAACCGAGGTCGACGTCACCAGGACCATCAGGATCATGCCGGCGAAGCCGACCATCGAGCCGATCGACAGATCGAACTCCCCGGCGATCATGAGGAGAGCAACCGCTATCGCCAGAATGCCTAGAGGTGCTGCAGCATTGAGGATGGCCGCCGTCGATCGCATGCTCACAAAGTTGTTTTCGAAGGCGACGATTGCGAAGAACACCCAGACGACGATCAGGGCGACGATCGCCCCAAAGTCGGGGCGGCTCAGCAACCGCCCGAGAACGCTGGTCTTTCGCGTCCTCTCATCGCCTGTCGGAGACGGGCTAGTCGTGTTTTCTTTTGGCATTCATCCTCCCGGTTGCTTCCACCGAAGATGGTGATGAGGGGGTCCCAACGGACCCCCTCATCGATTCACCTGCTAGCGAGTTCCGGCAGCCGCAGCGTCGATCACAGCGGCCGCATTCTCAGCCGTAACGATCTGGGGACCGGTGAGAATCACGCGATCCACCGAACCCAACGGCAGAGCGCCGGTCTCGAGGAACACCGTCAACAGGACGATCGGCAGGTATCCCTGGAGATACTGAGCCTGATCGATGGCGAACAACATGTCACCGTCGATGATGGCCTCCAGGACCTCAGGGCTGAGGTCGAAGGTAGCCATGCTGATGGTGCCTAGCTGACCGGATTCCTCAAGGGCGAGGAGCGTCGGTGCAGCGCCGGTGGGACCGAGGGTCAGAATGCCGTTCACGTCGGCATTCGCCTGAAGTGCCCCGCCTACCGCTCGGGTCGGCCAAGTCGACGGGGATAACGTTGACGGTGCCGCCGAGGCCATCTGCAAAGCCCTCACAACGAAGATCGAGCGCAGCGTTGCCCACCTCCTGGTTGATGCAGAGAGCATTGGTAACGCCGGCTTTAGCCATCTCCTGTCCGGCAATCAGTCCGGCCTCAAACTCGGTCTGGCCGACGTGGACGAGAACGCCGAGGTCGGCGAACACGTCCGAACCGGAGTTCATCGAGATTACCGGGATTCCGGCTGCAATAGCATCTTCAATGGCTCCACCCAGCGCATCGGCGTCGGGGATGGTCACCACCAGCCCGTCCGGTTGGCTCGCTACGGCCGTGTCGATCAATTGTGACATAGCGGCCATGTCGAAGGTTCCTGGGGCCTGATACTCGACGGTCACACCCATGTCCGCGGCGGCTGCGTTCGCACCATTGGCAGCGACCGACCAGAACGGATCCGAAGACTGGCCATGGGAGACCACGATGAAACGGAAATCGCGTTGGGCGACTCCGTCGTCTCCATCTCCTCCGTCTCCCTGGGTGGTCTCGGTGCCAACGTCACCGCCGGCCGTAGTGGGCGAGGCGTCATCGACTGATGTGCATGCTGCCATCACAAGAGCAAGCACCGCCAGAAGGGTTATCCAGATACTTCGTTTCATACTATTTTCTCCTTTGGTTGTTCCGGTGCCTCTCACCGGTCACGCCACGATGGCTTCTGCGATCGGGGCGCAGATTGGGTATTCAACACTCTCCGGCACCACATCGACTTGCCTCTCGCCATGCTTCATGGACTCTCCAGATCACAGGGGTGCCAGCGACCCTCATCATCATCCGACCTCCGTGAGGAGAACGGGTCGTTTCTCGGCGAGGGACAGGTCGCAAGC
>QIDW01000155.1 GCA_003230435.1 Acidimicrobiia bacterium
GCCGCGGGAACCGCTGTCGCCGTCAACTACCGCAGTTCACGAGACGAGGCTGAGGCCGTCGTGGCCTCTCTGCCGGACGTGGGCCACGGTCGTCATTGTGCGGTGGGCGGAGATGTCGCTGAACCGAGCGACGCCGAGCGGATAATTGCGGAGGCCACGCGAGCCGTTGGCGGGCCCATCGACATCCTCATAAACAACGCCGGTCCCTACGCTGCCAAGCCTTTTGTCGAGTTGGAGGAAGACGAGTTTGATCGAGTTTGGAACGCCAACGCGAAAGCAACATATCTGGTGACCCGCGCTGCGGCTCCTGGGATGAAAGATCATGGTTGGGGACGCATCATCAACCTCTCCGCATCCTCTGCGTACGTTCGCAATCGATCGATTTACACCCTGGCCAAGGCAGCGATCAATACTCTCACTGAGGAACTGGCCCTGGAGTTGGCTCCGGAGATCCTGGTCAACGCCATCGCTCCCGGTCAGATCTACGAAAGTCTCGAAGAACTCGAGGAAAAGGTTCCCGAGTGGGCTGAGAAAGTGTTGAGCTCAACACCACGGGGACGTCTCGTTACCCGGCGAGAGCTCGCCGACGTTGTTGTGTTGCTGTGTAGTCCGCTGTTCGACTCGGTCACCGGTGTAACGGTCCCGGTCGATGGCGGGCTGCGTCTCAACACGTTCTAGCTGTAATTGAGAGCGAGCCGGCCCCTAGGAGGGCATATGGGAAGTGAAGAGACTCGGCGGGTGATCGACGACCTCTACGACGCCTATCTAGCTGGCAATCCCGCGGGGATACTGGCGACATTCAGCGACGACATCGCGTTTCGGTTCTTAGGGCAGGTCGAGGGGCAAGGCATCGACGAGGCGCGGCGCTTCTTCGCTCACTCGGCGGGGTTGCTCACCGACCTCGATCGACGGCGATCATGCCGCGGTGACCTGGACCGAGACGGCTCGCACCACGGCAGGGGCTCCCTGGAAGAACCACGGTGTCGATGTTTTTGAGGTCAGCAACGGCAGGATCGTCTCGCTTCACGAGAACAACGATGTGCGCCTCGTTCACGAGCACTTCGAAAAGTACGACTCAGGACGCTAGAAGGCCGGCCGGTAATCCAGGTCGATGCCAAACGAGCGCGGACCAACGACTGCGAGTGCCTCCTCTGTGGCGAGAAGGTCTGGGCGCTCGAGGATGAGGACGTCGGCGCGAAAGCCGTACCGGATCAGCTCGGTTGTGATCGGCTCCCCGGTTTCGGTGGTCACGAGGCTGATCAGATCAGGAACAGTCACTTTTGGCTCATCGTCTTCCCAGATCACCAGGTTTTCGTTCTGGAACTCGATCCGGATCGAGCGCCCGGCGTCCTCACCCACTCCTTCAAGGACCACATGACCGCGGGCAAACCCCTTGGCGGGGCGCCGGTGGACGTCGGTCACCTTGCCCCTCAAGTAGCGCCTTCCTCCGGCGACGGCGATGACCGCGGCTGAAGGATCGCTCTTTGTGTCCCGCGCGTGTAACACGGCTCGGCCGATTGATCGGGCCTGCTGGAGCGTGTTTGGAATGATCGACCTTTTGCAGAACGCCCCGCTCATGACGGCGGTGGCGAGACCGGCGTGGCCCCCCATCTCGATGGTCACAGCGCGGGCGATACGCTCGAGCCACCGGGCGTCGACAACCTCCGAGAGAACGACCACGTTGCCACGCTCGTCAGCTAAGGCCGAAGGCGCGGGACTGCCGCCGTAGATGAGATAGGTGATCATCTGTAGCTCGGGGAAGGCCCGGCCCATGCCGTCACCATCCACTAACGGGATTCCCATCCGTGCCGACACGATCATCGGTGTCATCGAATTGCCACCGCCCATCTCGAACGGAGCGATTGCATCGAACTTCTGCCCCAGGTGCTCTTCGAGCGCGCGCGCTGCCGCTGTCTCTTCGCCACCTTGCGCGATCTTCTCGTAACCGACCACCGGAGAACCCATCCCACCAACGACGACCAGTTTGTCATCGTCTTTGATCTCCTCGGGATCAATCACTTTCACGGTGGCTCCCCCGCGGAGCTCCTCGCGTACTCTCAGGTAACCTAGATAAGGGTTTCCGCCCCCTCCTGTGCCCAAGATCCCCGCTCCTATGGACACAGGGAGTAGATCGGCTTCGACGACTTCCCACACGAACAGAATCCTCCAGGGCTCGGGTTGGCCAGGCCAGGATCGGCCCAGTCGTGACCCGATGTTATAAGATAGCCGTGGCACCTTGCGAGGCCCAAGGGACGACACACCAGGATAAGGGAGCGCTGGAAAGATATGCAGTTTCGCCGAGCCCAAACCCTGGACGAGGCACTCGACGTCTTGGGCGAACTAGGCAAGGATGCGCGCATACTCGCTGGTGGGACCGACGTAGTGATCCAGTACTTGCACGGTGAGATCGCGCCGGAGACCCTCGTCCATATCGAAGGCATTGGAGACTTGGCAACCGTCTCTCTCAACCATCGAACCACGCTCGGTCCGCTTGTGACACATCGCGCCCTCGCCACGGATGAGGCCCTCGGAACGGCTCACCCGGCACTGGCCGCTTCTGCTCGAACGGTGGGCGGTTGGCAAACACAGGCAGTGGGAACCATCGGCGGGAACATCTGCAATGCATCTCCGGCGGCAGACACCGCCCCGCCACTGCTCGTAGCCGATGCGCATGTCACGCTGGCCTCACGTCGCGGAAAACGGCGACTGGCACTGACGGACTTCTTTATCGACCGCCGCCAAACGGTGATGGATCCGGACGAGATGCTCACCGCAATCGATCTCGACCCATTGCCTGCCGGAGCCGGCGAGGCCTACCTCAAGCTCGGCAGGCGTGGAGCCATGGAAGTGGCCCTTGTCGGTATGGCAGTACGGATCGGGTTCGCCGCTGACGGCACGGTCGATTCGGCTCGTATCGCCCTTTGTTCTGTCGCTCCGACACCGCGGCGGGTACCAGAGGCGGAGGAGGCGTTGATCGGCTCACGGCTGAACGCCTCTGTGCTCGACGCCGCAGGTGAGGCGTTGCGTGCCGCGGCCTGCCCGATCGATGATGCTCGGGCCTCGGCCTCCTACCGCATGCGCACCTTGCGGGGCTTGCTCGAGCGGGCTGCAATTCAGTGCCGAGAAGCGGTGACGTTATGACGGTCAATGGTGTTGGAGTGGCGTTCAGCGTCAACGGTGTCGCCCATCGCCTCGAGGTTGGGCCCGGGGAGACCCTCTTGCACACTTTGCGAGAGCGACTGCGTCTGACCGGCACCAAGGAGGGTTGTGTCGAAGGGGAGTGCGGCGCGTGCACAGTTCTCGTCGACGACAAGCCTGTGGACTCCTGCATATTCATCACCGCCGCACTCGAAGGACGACGGGTACGGACCGTCGAGGGGCTGTCCGGAGACGGCGCCCTAGGACCCCTCCAGCAGGCCTTCATCGACTACGGCTCGACCCAGTGCGGCTTCTGCACTCCGGGCTTCCTGATGACGCTCACGGCGTTGCTCGAAGAGAATCCGTCTCCTTCCCCCTCGGAGGTGAGGCAGGCTCTCGACGGCAACATCTGCCGCTGCACCGGCTACCGACAGATTATCGAAGCGGTCGCGTCAGGGATCGAGAATGGAGGCCGCCCATGACCGTGACCGTTGGAACGAGCGTCCCGAGAAGCGATGGTGAAGCCAAAGTGCGCGGCGACGCCGTGTTCGGTGTCGACTTCTCCCTACCCGGAATGGTCTATGCACAGCTTCTCCGCTCACCAGTGGCAGCAGGCCGACTCGTGTCGATTTCGGTCGACACTGCAGCGTCGATGGATGGCGTGCACGCTGTTGTCACCGGCGCAGACGCGCCAAACGATCGCAGCGGCATCGTTCTGCTCGACATGCCACTCTTCGCCACCGATTACATAACCCACGAGGGAGAGCCGTTGGCCGCGGTGGTAGCCGAATCGCCAGAGATAGCCGAGGCCGCTCTCGGGACCATCGAGTTCGAGATCGAGGAACAGGAGCCGGTGGCGACTCCGGAGCAGGCCCTGCGGTCGGGCGCCAGGCTCGTACATCCGGATTGGGCCACATTCGCCACCGTGGGCGATGTCGAGTGGCCTCGAAGCGGCAACATCGTGAGTGAGACCGTGGCGGATCCTGGCGATGTGGATACAGCGTTCGAGACCGCCGATCTCGTGGTGGAGGACGTTTATCGCACTCCCCGGCAATACCAGGCCTACCTCGAGCCGAAGATGGCCTTGGCCACATATGAGGCCGGCCGGTTCACCGTCCATGTGTCGCATCAGTTCCCTTTCAACGTGCGCGATCGCGTGGCTCAGATACTCGGTGTCCCCAAGTCCGCGGTGCGCGTGATCGGACATCACATCGGTGGCGGTTTCGGTGGCAAGCTCGACATCGGTCTCGAGGCCTACGCGGCGTTTCTGGCCCGCCGGACCAGGCGGCCGGTCAAGATGGTCAACACGCGTCAGGAGGATCTTCTCACCGCTCCCTGTCGCGAGAACGCCGTGGTGAAGATCCGTTCTGCACTTGACG
>QIDW01000431.1 GCA_003230435.1 Acidimicrobiia bacterium
CCGGTCAAGATGGTCAACACGCGTCAGGAGGATCTTCTCACCGCTCCCTGTCGCGAGAACGCCGTGGTGAAGATCCGTTCTGCACTTGACGATGAAGGGAAGATCCTGGCCCAAGATGTCGACGTCGTCTTCGACAGTGGTGCCTACGCCATCGATGCGCCATACTTGACCAGCATTCCGATGTTTGTCTTCGGTTCGGTGTATCGGGTGGGCACAGCCCGCGTGGTCACCCGGGCGGTCTACACGAACACCTCGCCCACAGGCGCATTTCGAGGCGTGAGCGGCCCTTACCTGGTGTTCGCGCTCGAGAGGCACATGGATCACATCGCCAACGAGCTGGGGGTGAACCGACGCGAATACCGGCTACAAGTGTTGATGGACGACGGCGACGAGATGCTCAACGGCCAGGTCCTCAGCGACGCCTCGATTCTCCGGGAAACTTTCGAAGTACTCGAAGAGAGGGTGCCGTGGGCTCAGTTGGGGAAGGGTCCTCATCGAGGGGTGGGCATGGCAGCTGCTGTGTGGCTCACCAACCCCGCACCTGGGCAGGCCACAGTCAAGCTCAACGAGGACGGCACGTTGGGCGTCATAACTGCCGCGACCGACAACGGATCCGGCGCCGTGACGATGGGGGTACGACAGATCGCGGCAGAAGGTCTCGGCTTGTCCGCCGATCAGGTCGTTGTCACCATGCCCGATACCGATGCTGCCGGGTACGACGCCGGCTCCCAGGGAAGCCGCACAACGCATGTGGTCGGCCGGGCAGTGTTCGAAGCTACCGTCGAGGTCAAGCAGCGCGTGCTGAAAACTGCCGCAACGATGCTCGAGGCGGCTGAAGAGGATCTCGTGGTTTCTCACGGTGTTGTTCATGTAACAGGTGATCCATCATCACGGGTGACCCTCGCCAAGGTGGCAACGACAGCGATGTTCGTCGAGGGCCCGATTGCCGCTACCGGCTCGTACACAACACCGACCCCTGCCTTCAACCCGACCTGCGCCACAGGGATGCTGCTCCCGACCTGGCCAACTCCCACCTACCACCTCCACATTGCGGAGGTGGAAGTGGATCCGGTAACTGGGAAGATCACCGTCCTCCGATATCTAGTAGCTCAAGAGATCGGCAAGACCATCAATCCTGTGGGTGTCGCTGGTCAGATCCAGGGTGCCGTCACCCAAGGCCTGGGGTATGCACTGTGGGAACGGCTGGACATCGAAGCGGGCAAGTATGTGCAGCGGTCACTGGAGACCTATGGACTGCCCCTGGCCGTTGATGTCCCCGACGTCGAGGCAGTGCTCCTCCAGCACGAGGCCGCCACCGGGCCCTACGGCGCCAAAGGAGTAGCCGAACCGCCAATCGTGCCCGTGGCCGCGGCGATCGCCAACGCAGTGGCCGACGCGATCGGCCGGCCAATCGACCAAATCCCCATCACACCCGAAGCGGTCCTCGATGCCCTCGAGGGCTAACGGCAGTCGGCCTACGGAGTTGTTGTGCGGGTAGGAGTCGACGTCGGCGGCACCAACACCGATGCGGTGGCCATCGTGGAGCGGTCGGTGCTGGGCACGGTCAAGTCGCCGACCACACCGGACGTGACCACTGGCATCGTGACTGCGCTGCGGTCGCTTGTAAACGAAGGAACATTGGTGCCCGCTGAGGTGACGAGCGTCATGATCGGGACCACGCACTTCACCAACGCCGTAGTCGAGGCGAAGCGCCTGGTACCGACGGCCGCCGTGCGTCTGGGTCTGCCTGCCACTGCGGCGCTGCCGCCTTTGGTTGACTGGCCCGACCGGCTACGACAGGCCATCGGAAACCACGTGTACCTGTGCCACGGCGGTCACGAATTCGATGGTCGAGAGATCAGCGCGCTCGATCACGATGAGTTGAAGCGGGTTGCCTCGACAACGGCAGCCAATGGGGTCCGCTCCATGGCCATCACGTCAGTGTTCTCCCCGGTCAACGGCGAATTCGAAAGGGAAGCGGCCGAAGTCATACGCTCCGAGGTTCCCGATATGGTCATCAGCCTGTCACAGGCAATCGGCCGAATCGGGCTGCTCGAGCGGGAAAACGCCACGATCATGAACGCATGTCTGCGACCACTTGCCGTGCGTATCGTTGAAGCGTTCCAATCCGCGCTCGAAGAACTGAGCATCGACGCTCCGCTCTACATCAGCCAAAACGACGGCACGCTGATGAATGCCGACTACACCAAGCAATACCCTGTGGCTACCTTCGCATCGGGACCCACGAACTCGATGCGGGGGGCTGCATTTCTAAGCGATGTGAGCAAAGCGGCGGTCGTCGATGTTGGCGGGACGACGGCCGACATCGGCATGCTGGTGAGCGGGTTCCCAAGGGAGGCGTCGGTCGGAGTGGAGATCGGGGGGGTACGCACCAATTTCCGCATGCCCGACGTTCTCTCGCTGGGTATTGGGGGTGGCAGTCTCGTGCAAGGTGAACCCGGTCAGATAGAGGTCGGTCCCGACAGCGTTGGATACGACCTGTTGTCGCGGGCGCGGGTGTTTGGCGGCGACACCCTCACAGCGACCGACGTGGCTGTTGCGGCGGGGATGGCCGACATCGGTGACGCGAGCCTGGTTGAGGACCTCGACAGTGATCTAGTGCATTCGGCCGTGGGCCGTATCCAGCAATCTGTTTCCGACGCCGTCGACCGGATGAAGACTTCTTCAGATCCCATCCCGTTGATCGTTGTTGGGGGCGGTGGCGTGCTGTTGGAGGACCATCTCACATGCGCATCGGTCGTGATTCGTCCCGAGCACTTCCCGGTGGCTAACGCTGTTGGCGCTGCGATCGCGCAGGTCGGCGGCGAGACTGACCGGATCTATGCCATCGCCGATGGGGGCCGCTCTGCGGCCCTCGATCAAGCCAAGGAAGAGGCAATACATCTGGCCATAGAGGCTGGAGCCGATCCGACATCGGTCGAGATCGTCGAGGTGGAGGAGGTGCCGCTGGCGTACCTCCCCAGCAACGCCATTCGGATCAGGGTCAAGGCCGTTGGAGATCTGGAACACGGAACGCTGAGGGAGGAACCATGAGCGAAGGGCACTACCTGGAGGGCCACACGGCTCTCGTGACAGCTTCTTCGCGGAACCTGGGAGCGAGCATCGCCAGGGCGCTGGCGAATGCCGGTGCCGACGTGGTGGTCACCTACTACAAGTCAAGGGACGCCGCCGAAACGCTGATTGCGGGGCTCCCGGCAGGGAACCACGCAGCCGTGCCTGGCGACACGTCACATGAAGACGGGATCCGGGCCATGGTCGATGCTGCCGTTACTGCGGCACCCGGACCCATCGACCTCCTGATCAACAACTCTGGGCCGTTCGCGATGGACCCTTTTGTTGATCTCGACCCATCCGAATGGGACCGAATCTGGACCGCAAACGTGAAGGCTGCCTACCTAGCGAGCCGGCTACTGGTTCCGACAATGAAGGGTTGGGGGCGTATCGTCAACATCTCGGCGGGTTCGGCATACCTGAGGAGCCATTCGATTTACACCCTCGTCAAAGATGCTCTGATCACCTTCACCGAGGCGCTCGCTGTGGAGGTTGCTCCGGACGTGAATGTGAACTGTGTGGCTCCGGGTCAGATTGCAGAATCGGCCGACGACGTTGCGGAGTTCGACCCGTCCTTCGTGGAGCGGGCGACCAACGCCACACCACTAGGCCGGCTCGTCACTCGGGACGAAGTTGCCGGC
>QIDW01000178.1 GCA_003230435.1 Acidimicrobiia bacterium
GGGCTGGCGGCCACCTGGATGACCCGCCCGTGGGGGCAGGGCTGCCGGTCGCCGTCGAGGTCGAGGTCAATGTCGCGGAGACCGCGAGCGAACTCGGAGATGTGGACACCTTGCGGGCAGCGCACCTCACACAAGGCACATGTCAGACAGCGCTGGGCCGCCACCGCCTGCTCGTGAAGCTCCTCGGGGTCGGAACCCACGGTGACCATGCGCATGGGAGAGAAGCCGGCGAAGCCCTCGAGCGGGCAACTGGTGGAACACTTGGCGCACGCTGTGCACACGTTGGCTCGGGAGGTCGTCCGGAGGAGGTCGAGGGGTAGCATCACACACCCTCCATGGAAGGTGAGGCGAGCGTCACCGTGCTGCCGTTCTGACCCAACGCCCCCAGGAGGGCGACCGACTCGGCGACGTGCTGGGCCGCGAGTTGAGGCCCCGACCCGAAACGGCACTGGGCGCAGGGGACGACGGTGAGTTGCTCCGTGCCTTTCCGGAACAGTTCGAGCAGCATCCCGGGATGGACCTGTCCAACGCAGCGGCAGGTGATCATGTCCCCGTTCCCGGCCGGTGCGCCGGTGTCGCAAACCAATGTCAGGTGCGTCGCTGCCGGGTTGCCGGCAGGTTCAAGCGCTTCCCACCACTCCGGCGAGTGCGCCACGGGCGTCAGGGCGCCCGTGGGACAGACGGCGCCGCAGAGGGCACAGCCTCGGCAGGCCGCCGGGTCGAAGTGCACCGGCGCATCCGGCGCTGCAGAGGAGTCGCGATCGAACGCGTTGAACGAGCACACCTCGATGCAGCGGGCGCATCCCCGGCACAGGTCTGGCGAGTACCGCATTCGCATCGGCCAGAGGTCGACGTCGGCTTCGGCCGAAGTGTGCGACCCGAGCAGTTTTGCCGGGAGAGCGCCGTTCGTCCCCATCCTGAGGACGATGTCGCTGGTGACCCGCACGGGAACCCAAGTGGTGGACGGCTGGAGGGTCTCGATGTGCATGAAGAGGTGCCTGCGATCGCAGCCGGGTGCACACACGACGCACTCGTGGCACGGGCCACAGCGGAGACACCGCGACGCCTCGGCGACCGCCTCGGCGGCCGTGTAGGGCTGCTCGACCTCCGCGAACTCGCGCCCCGGCTCAATCTGCCTCACCGTCGAGCGGATCTGGGCGGCCTCGACCGGGTCGGGGTCTCTGAGCCCCAACTCAGCCGCCGGGACACTCGCCGGCCGCTTCCGGCCAGGAGTTCCGGTCTCGAGATAGCAGATGATCGAGTCGGCGGCCTCATGGCCCGAGGCGATCGCCTCGATGACCGTACTGGGGCCGGAGACGACGTCTCCGGCGGCGAAGAGACCCCGCAAGAGACCCCGCTGCGCGGTCATGTCCGTGGAAGGATCGGTGCGGAGAAGACCTTTTTCGATCAGACTCTCGGCGGCGGGACCCGTGATGAAGTCAAGATCGGCCACCTGGCCGACCGCGACCAGCACGTGGCTCGCCTCCAACAGGAACTCGCTCCCCGGAGTCGACAGAGGACGAGGACGGCCGCCGGCGTCGGGCTCCCCGAGCACGACCTGGAGGCACTCGAGGCCTCGCAGTGACCCGTCACGCACAACGAAGCGAAGCGGCGCCGCCAGGAAGTGGAACGTAACTCCCTCCTCCTCGGCCTGAGCGACTTCCTCCGGTCCTGCCCGCAGTTCGGCCCGGGACCGCCGATAGACAACCTCCACCGGAGTACCGCCGAGGCGCAGGGCCGTTCGGGCCGCCTCGATCGCGGTCGAGCCACCGCCGACAACGAGAACCTTGCCGGACAGGGGGCTGTGATCTCCGGTGTTGACCCGGCGCAGGAAGCCGAGGGCGTCCTCGACGGAGTGCGACTCCTCCTCGCCGGTGACACCGAGGATGCGACCGTTCTGGGCGCCGAGGGCGAGAAGAACAGCCGAATAGCCGTTGGCGAGCAGTTCGGTGACTTCGGCATAGTCCGCGATCGAGGTATTGGCACGCAGCTCGATCCCGCAGGACAACAGCGTGTCGATCTCGGCGTCGAGCACGTCGGGGGGCAGTCTGTAGTCGGCGATGCCGTGGCGGAGCATTCCCCCCGGTTCCGGCATCGCCTCCAATACGGTGACAGGGAAACCGGCTTGGCGCAGGTCGTAGGCGGCGGTCAGGCCGGCGGGTCCGGAGCCGACGACGGCCACCCGCTCCACCCGGTGCGGCGGCTCCGGCAGCACTGCGGGAGCCTCAGGTGCGAGGTCGGAGACGAACCGTTTCAGGGCTCGGATGGCGAGGGGATCGTCGTGTTCGGCACGGAGACACGCCGGCTCGCAGGGGGCATGGCAGATCCGGCCGCAGACGCTGGGTAGGGTGCAGCGCCGACGCACCTCCTCGAGTGCCTCGGAGAAGCGGCCCTCGGCGATAAGCGACACGTAGGCCTTGACGTTGACCCCGGCCGGACACGCCACAGTGCAGGGGGCCGGATCTATGAACCTCATCGGGAGCGGGTCGGGCAGGAGTGCGGGTACCGATACGCGGGCAGACGGCGGGATCACCGTCGTGTCGAAGGTCGATGGTGCACTCATCACCGCTCCTGGGTCACTCGAGGCACGGTCTGGCTGACGGGGAGGCCCACCGACTCGAGTCCGAACTCCAGACCACGATCAAAGGCCTCGAGGTTGAACTCCGCGGTCCCGGGCGGGACGGACTCAGCCACGGCCTCTCGCATCGCTTCGGGTGACGCCACCGGGGTGACGGCGGCGAAGAACCCCACCATCACGATGTTCTGGGTGATGGAGCGGCCGAGCGACTCGGCGATCCGCGTCGAGGAGACCCCGTAGGTACGTTGCGGGAGGTCCGGAGCCGGAGTCACCAGGTCGCGCTCGTAGACGAGGACACCGTCTTCGGCCAACTCGGCGATGTGTGTCTGATAGCCGTCTGCGGACATCGTCACTAGCACGTCGGATCTGCTCAGGTAGGGGTAGAGGACCTCGTGTGGGGAGACAACCAGCGTCGCGGTGCACGACGATCCTCGCGCCTCGGGACCGAAACTCTGCATCATCGTGGCGTGCTGGTCGGTGACGATGGCGCACGCATGGCCGATGATGTGGGCAGCGAGGACCACACCCTGGCCCCCGAATCCGGTGATGCGGATCTCGGTCCTCTCGCTACTCGTCATGGAGCATCCCTCCCTCGGGAGGCATCGGGATGTATTCGTCGCCGAGGACCTCGCGGTAGTGGGCCTCCATCAGCTCGCGGTAGGTGGGCCGGGGTTTGTCCACGAAGACGCCGCACAGGATCTTCCCTTGGAAGTCGATGTCGGCCTCGCCCGGATCAGCGCCGTTACGGATCTCGGCGTTGTCGTGGTAGTAGCCCATCCGGTCGATCCCCTCTCCGAGCTTGTTGAGCCGGAGGTAGAGGACCGGGCAGGGGGCGATGACCTCGATAAAGCGAAACCCGGTGCGCTTGAGGGCTTCCTCCATCGACCATGTGAGACGACGGGTGTGTAGCGAAGTCCAGCGGGCCACATAGGGGGCGCCGCTGGAGGCGGCCAGGTGGGGCAAGTTGAAGGGGATCTCGAAATTGCCGAAGGGCATGGTGGAGGTCTTGGCGTCGAGGGGCGTGGTGGGACCGTTCTGGCCTCCCGTCATACCGTAGATGAAGTTGTTGATGAGGATCACCAGCATGTCGAGGTTCCGCCGGGCGGCGTGGATGAAGTGGTTGCCGCCGATGCCGACGAGGTCGCCGTCGCCCGAGATGACGGTCACGGTCAGCTCGGGGCGCCCCAATTCGAGCCCGGTGGCAAAGGGGATGGCCCGGCCGTGGGTGGTGTGGAAGCCGTCGAGTTTGAGGTACCCCGCAGCCCGTCCGGAACACCCGATGCCCGAGACCACTGCCACCTTGTCGAGGTCGAGGCCGCTCTTCTCGAGGGCTGATGCGTAGCAGCGCACCACCGTGCCGATCCCGCAGCCGGGACACCACACGTGGGGGATCCGCTCCATCCGCAGATAGGGCGAGACGGGATGCTCGACGGTCTCGGCGTAGTCGGGTCGGATCTCGATGGTCATCTCGCCACCTCCATAATGGCCGCAGCGATCGTCGCAGGGTCATGGACGGCACCGCCGGCGTGGGGGACCCCCAACACGCGCGTGTTCCCGCCAGCACAACGCTCGACCTCGAGGACGATCTGCCCCAGGTTGATCTCGGGCACCACGATGCCACGGAGCGAGCCGGCCAGCTCCCGTATTCGCTTTTCAGGGAACGGCCACACGACAACGAGGCGCAGCGATCCCACCGTGGCCCCTTGGGCCCGTGCGAGGTCGATGCTGGCTCTGGCGACGCGGGCGGTGATGCCGTAGCTCACCACCACGACGTCGGCGTTCTCTATCCCCTCCTCCTCGAAGCGCACGATGTCGTCGGCCTGGGCCCGGATCTTGTCGCTGAGGCGAAGGACGTTCTCCTCCTGGGCAGCCACTGTCATGGCTGGATAGCCACGCTCGTCGTGAGTGAGGCCGGTGGTGTGGAAGCGGTATCCGTCGCCGGCCCTGGCAAACTCGGGCACCAGGTTGCCGTCGACCTTGTATGGCAGGAACTCACCCGGGGGGAGCTTGGTGAGTCGGCGCGGTTCGATCTCGATCTGCTCTGGAGGCCGGATCACCACCTTCTCCGTCATGTGGCCAACACATTCATCCATCAGGAAGATGGTGGGCACCCGGTATCGCTCGGCGAGGTTGAAGGCATCGATCATGAGATCGAATGCCTCCTGGGGGGACTCGGGGCTGAGCGCGATGATCTGGTAATCGCCGTGGCTGCCCCAACGGGCCTGCATCACGTCTGCCTGGCCCACCATCGTGGGCAGCCCGGTGGAGGGTCCGGCCCGCTGCACGTTCACCACGACGCAGGGTGTCTCCATCATGGCGGCCAACCCGATGTTCTCCATCATGAGGCTGAACCCGGGCCCGCTCGTAACGGTCATCGACTTGGTCCCGGTCCACG
>QIDW01000197.1 GCA_003230435.1 Acidimicrobiia bacterium
TCGCCGCCGACGCCATCATGGGAGCACTGCACATGGTCTCGATGAAAGCGCTCATCGTCCACGGCACGCTCGACGCCCAGCAGACCGCCGACACTGTCGTCCCTCAACTGATCAACGGTCTCCTGCCACGTTGAGCAGGGGAACGTCCAACTCGAATTCGGCATAACCGAAGTCACGACCGTTGATGCGCAGCGAGAGGCCTTGTAGCCCGGTGTAGTAGCGGCGTGTCGTGATGGGCCGAATTGGATGGGATCGTTCCAACATGTGAACCTGACCCGGTGCGAGCGTGAAGCTCGTCCACTTGAACACCTTACCGACGAGGCGGCCGCTGGCCTTTCGGAAATGCACGAGATAGTCGATCACGAGGGACTGAGGCTTGTCGCTCATCGAACGCAGACCGGCCGTGAAACCGAGTGAGTCACCGAAGTTCACGATCGGTGTCTCGATTGTGAGTGACTCCAACTCGAGTTCGGGGGGACCGAAACCAAATGCCTCCAGTGCGACAGGATGTCCTTGTTTGATAAGAGTACGGCAGGCACGGCGAACCAGTCTCTCCCGGTTCTTGTCGGCGTCTTTCATCCACTCCTTGCCAAGCCGCGCAACCAGGTCCGGATGGTCTTTGGCAATGTCGTTGAGATGGTTGGCCACCGACCGACGAACGTACTCCAGGCTTCGAGAATGGGCAGCATCGGCGAAGGATCAGCAATCAGTTGCGGTAGCTGCATGGCCCACGGCAGACGCGGACGGGTTCCCTCGGAGACGAGGCGGCGCACGTGCTGACTGGGGTCGGTGGCCCATCCGTCCATGATGTTCAAAGCTCTCGCCTGGTCGTCCAACAGGAAATAGCGCACAGCGAACTCTGCTGAGAACCGTTTGGTCATCTCCGCCAGCAGCGACAGAGAGCCGTCGAAATCGCCGACGCCGTGTTGGCCGACGACCATCGACATCGGCAGAACACCCCAGCCACGTATGCCATCGTGATCACTCGGGGAGTCCGCTTTGTAGTCTTCGACAGGATGCAGCATCGAATTCAGGATGCGCAGCCGCTCGTCGTGTTCCTCCGGCAAGGCGAGATGCACATGATCGGCAACCAGTTGAGCCCGCGCCTTGAGTTCGAGACTCTCCAGCTCCTCTAGAACGGGATCCTCGAAGCGCCCCCGATCAAACCCGTCGACATGCTTCTGCAGATGATCCGCGATACAGGCGACCAGTTGGGCCGAAAAGACGTTCTTGAACGGTTCCACGACAACCTGAGGCCAGGGCAGCTATTTCGCCCCGAGGCTCTCGGCGAATGTAATCCCTCGCTGGATCCACGCGTCGAAATCGGCGTCTGTAGCGAATCCTTCGGGTGCTACGGCCAGCCAGCCTCGCATAGGACGGCCTGACTTGTCGAAAATCCGGGCACCCGGTAGCGACACTGCCTCGTCGTGGGCCTCTTTGCCCACGCGCACCATCAACTCATCGCCGCTAACCCCGACTGCCATGTTGCCCGTGACCATGAAGGCGATCCCCCCGAACATCTGCTTCTCGACCACGTCGCCTCTGCCACCGATCCGAGCGCGGATCTCGTCGGCAAGTGTTTCGCTGTACGCCATGGCGAAACAATAGGTGTGTCAAAGGCGATGGGGGCAAAGTCGTCATATCGTCAATCGCCAGACAACGAACAGCGCCAGCCTGGTCGGTTCAAACCAGTACGGTTGTCGTGTGATCGGATTCACCGTGCTCGGGGTTTTGGCGACTGTCTTCTTGCTTGTATTCGTAGCGAATTCACGATGGGCAGCGGAAAAGGGCTGGGTATACAACAAGCACAACCCAAGGCCTCGGGGCAGCGGGATACCTCCCGGGATTTTCGATCAGCTCTTCCAGCCGAGCATTGAGCATGTTATCGAGCAGGAGTCATCGGAGCGGATACGGGGTAGTCAGGACGAGTCGGGTGACAAAACAAACGTAGACTGAGCCGCGCAAGCGGGGCGGGGCTTGGCGCCTGCCGAGGCATGAGCGTATTGTCCGAAACCACGCTGTCCGCCTGCCCAGCTCAAGGGGGAACATATGGCCACGGGACACAATCAGCCGATGGACGGATTCGCTGACTTCTTCGAAGTAGCCGTCGCCGTGCAGGCACCGGCCGAACGCCTGTATGACCTCGTGACCAACATCGAGGGACTCTCGGAGTTCTTTCCATCGGTTTCCTTCAAACTCGACTCCGACGCCCCACTCGCCGTTGGCAGCACATACCACACCCGCCAAAAAGGGTCGAAGACGTGGGTGCCCTATCGAGTATTGGTGCTGGATCCGAACGCACGAATGTCAGCCGAGTTGGTAGGCAAGGATCCGCTATTCAAATCGCTCAGGTACGACCACCGATTTGTCGCCGACGGAAGTGCCACCATGTCCCAAGAGAGGGTGGATTACACCTTCCGATACGGCTTCGCAGGGCGTGTTCTCAACTTCGTCATAGGGAAGAGGTTGGTGCGAAAGCAAGTGTTGGACGCACACCAAAGACTCCGCGAGGCTGCGGGCTCCTAAAGGGTCTCACTGAAACGGAAACGGCGTCGCCGGGGCCCGTGCTCTCGACGTCAACCTTCCTCATCGGATCAGGATCACAACCGCTAATGCAAGAAGCACCAGGTTGTCCATCACCACGGCGATCGTCTGTGTCCGGAGAGTGAGGCGATTGCGGGCAAACCCTCCGATGATGGCAAGCAGGGTCTGCCAGGAGAGAGAGGCGAGGAATGCCCCTAGAGCGAATACGACGCCGGCGCCCGCGGTCAAGTCCGAGGCGACGCCAAGACCGATGATCACGGCAGCGAAATAGAGGATGGTGGTCGGGTTGATGATGGTGAGTCCCAGGAACCGGGCGTAGGTGCCGGCCAATGCCGCTCCCCCGAGGACGGCTAACCCGCGCAGGTCCGCTCCTCACACGCTGATGACGGTTTTTCCCTGCGTGTGTCCTTCTTCGAGATACCGGATCGCCTCGGAGACCTCACTCAACTCGTAACGTCTGTCGATGACCGGTGTCACCTGTTCGGATTCAATGAGATCTTTCAGAGCAACCAGGTCCTCTTTGCGTGTCTTCGCCAGCATTGGAACCATCTTCTGGCTCACGACCAGTGACGTCAAAAGTGGTTTTAGCACCGAGGTCAGGGGTGCTATCCAATCCCCCATCTGCGCCGACCCCGCTGAGACGTAAACTCCCTTGGGGCGCAATACGCGCCTGATTGCTGACAGCGAGTGGTTCCTCACTAGATCGAAAATCAGGTCATAACTCTGCCCATTCTGGGTGAAGTCCTCCAGGGTGTAATCGATGACGTGGTTTGCGCCTATCGAGCGGGCCATGTCCACATTCCTCGTGCTGCACACCGCCGTAACTTCCGCGCCGAACGACTTGGCGATCTGCACGGCAAAGGTACCCACACCCCCTGAAGCGCCGTTGATCAACACCATGCCGCCTGGTTGAATCTGTCCACTGTCACGAAGACCCTGCAGGGCGGTTATTCCCGCCACAGGCACCGCCGCCGCCTCCTCGAACGAGATGTTGGGTGGTTTGTGAGCAAGTACCTTCTCCGAAGCGGCCACGTATTCCGCGAAGGCGCCAGCCGCCTCGCCAAATACCTCATCACCGGGCTGAAGTCGCTTCACGTTTTTACCAATAGCTTCAACTTGCCCCGCAAGATCCGCACCCCTGGTTTTGCGTTTCGGTTTGGACAACCCTGAATAAAGACGGACGAGATATGGCAGACCCCTCATGTAGTGCCAATCCAGCGGATTCACCGACGCGGCCTTCACACGTACCAACACCTGATCATCCCCGATCACTGGCTTGTCGATCTCCTCAAGCTCGAGAACATCAGGGGAGCCATAGCTGTGATGGACGATCGCTTTCATTGGGTTCTCCTGGGCCGTCGCACGTAAATCTCTGCTACCTTGTCTGTCTTATGGTGTAAGGTAATCATACGCGGTAAGGTTGTCAAATAGGGGATGAACAGCCAGACTTACCTCGTACGTTAGAATGGCGCAAGGAGTAGGCCTATGGCCACACAGACTGAACCGAGCGCCCCGCCCAGAATCCCTCTGAGCAAGGAGCGGGTGTTGCGCGCCGCGATCACAGTTGCGGACGAAGGCGGTATCGAGTCACTCACCATGCGCAAGCTGGCCGAGGAACTTGGTGTCGAGGCGATGTCGCTCTACTACCACGTGGCCAACAAGGAGGCCGTCCTCGATGGCGTCGTCTCGGAGAAGCGATGGGTGGCCTCGGTGTCCCCGGTGAGGTCGACGACTGGAAGACCGCCGTGCGCAAGAGGATTCTCACCGCCCGGGAAACGATGCTTCGTCACCCTTGGGCACCCGGCATATTTGAAACGCGAACCAGGATGGGCCCGTCCATCATCATGTACTTCGAGGGGTTGCTCGGGCTCCTCCGTGAGGGAGGGTTCTCGAACGACCTCGCCCATCACTCGATGCACGCTCTGGGAAGCCGGGCTCTGGGCTTCTCTCAAGAGTTGTTCCAGCCGGACAGCGCCGAGGCTGATGAAGAAGCCCAGGAGATGGTCGAGCACATGGCGGATCAACTCCCATACCTCGGGGGAATGATGATGGAGATCTCCCACGACGACCCCGACTCGACATTGGGATGGTGTGACGATCAGACCGAATTCGAGTTCACACTCGATCTCATCCTCGACGGTCTCGAAAGACTGCGCGCCGCGGCCTGAAGCTCCCTCGTTCCCACAACAACGGGGTCCTCTGAGGCACTCCACCGGCGTGAAAGACATCTCTTCGATCTGACCTCTTGACAACCTTACGTCGTATGAGTACCTTACAGCGTACAACTTACAACGTACGAACATCGGCGCGGAGGAGAAACGAGAATGAACGACATCATCGAAGCACACGGTCTCACCAAGAGGTATGACGATGTTGTTGCCCTGAATGGTCTCGACCTGGCAGTTCCCGAGGGAACGATTCTCGCGCTGCTCGGCCCCAATGGCGCCGGAAAAACCACTGCGGTATCGATCTTGACAACACTCCTCGATCCCGACTCGGGCGCAGCCACCGTGGCAGGGGCCGACGTGGTTGCGTCTCCGGGCGAAGTGAGGAAACGCATCGGTCTGTCTGGTCAGTACGCGGCGGTGGACGAGCATCTCACTGGTTTCGAGAACCTGGACATGATCGGACGGCTCTACCACCTTGGTGCCAGGAGATCCAAGACCAGGGCCCGTGTGTTGCTCGAGCGCTTCGACTTGGTCGACGCAGCGAACCGGCCGGTAAAGACCTACTCCGGTGGAATGCGTCGCCGTCTTGACCTGGCCGGCGCTCTGGTGGCCGAGGCACCAGTTCTCTTCCTGGACGAGCCGACCACCGGCTTGGACCCACGCAGCCGAACCGAGCTGTGGGCGATGATCCGCGACCTGGTGAAGCGCGGAACGACATTGCTGCTCACCACGCAATACATGGAGGAGGCGGACCAACTGGCGGATGACATCGTCGTCATCGATCACGGTCGTGAGATCGCACACGGCACAGCGGACGAGTTGAAAACGATGGTCGGAGGTCAGCGCATCGAGGTTTCCCTCCAATCGGAGGCGAACATGAAGGACGCGCAACGGGTACTGGCTCGGTTCTCGATCGACGGGGTCTATCTCGAAGATCGAACGCTGACCGCCCCCATCTCAGGAGGAACTCGGACCCTCGCCGAAGCGCTGCGCTCTCTCGACTCCGAAGGGGTCGAACTGACAGACGCGGGCTTGCGCAGACCAACACTCGACGACGTGTTCCTCTCCCTCACGGGACACGTGGCCGAATACGAGAAGTTAGACACAACTGACAACGAGCTCGAGCTCATGAAGGAGGCAAGCTGATGGAGAAGATCAGCTACGCATTCGCCGACGGCGTCACTATCGCCAAGCGAAATGTGATAAAGATCAGACGGGTGCCAGAGATCCTCGTCTCCGTCCTGGTCACACCTCTCATCATGGTGCTGCTATTCGCCTACGTGTTTGGCAGCTCCATCGACATCCCCGGTGGCTC
>QIDW01000414.1 GCA_003230435.1 Acidimicrobiia bacterium
CGTGGCATAGACGGGATGCTTTTCGTCTACGAGGCCGAGACGTCGGTGACGTTTTCCATGTTCAACACCCCGATGCCTCTTGACATCTGGTGGTTCGACGCCAACGGCGTCCTCGTCGGCTCGGCCGAGATGGAGCCATGCGAATCCAAGCCGTGCACTTCATACCGGTCACCGGGACCGATTCAATGGGTGCTGGAGACGCCGCGGGGCAAGTATGACTTCGCGCCGGGAGCGATGATTTCGGATGTTGCCGGCTCGACTATCGACAGCAACTGACGTCGTCTACCATTCGATCCCGCACTGGCGTCTCGCGCCGTTCGGTGCGACGAAACCCCTGCTCCATCAGGTTGATGGGGCCTTCCAACCGGATGTCCACAGGAGGTCACATGCGCGACTATGAAATCATGACGATTCATCGGCCCGATCTGACCGAAGACGATATCGAGGCCAAGATCACCGAACTCGAGGCGTTTCTCTCCAACAGCGGCGCCAGTGTCACCAAGCGTGATCTGTGGGGCAAACGTCGTTTTGCCTATGAGATCGACCATCTGTCGGAGGGCTACTACTCGGTCGTGTCCATTCAGGCCGAGCCCGGCACCCTCGATTCGATAGACCGAATGCTCTTACTTGCTGACGAAGTCGTGAGGCACAAGATCGTTCGTCCGAGCGAGTAACACTGGAATCCGTCCCTCCGGCACGGCATAGTCGCCGGTGAGACAGGAATAGAGGAGAACACTATGTCAAACAACGTCACTCTCGTAGGCAACCTCGTCGATGACCCGGAACTCCGGTTCACTCCGTCGGGCGTTGCAATGGCAAAGATCCGGTTGGCCGTCAACCGTCGCTGGCGCGGTCAGGATGGCGAATGGCAGGAGAGCACCAGCTTTTTCACCGGGACCATCTGGCGTGAGCAGGCCGAGCAGGTAGCCGAGTCGCTCCAGAAGGGAGCACGGGTGATCGTGACCGGCCGCCTCGAACAGCGGAGCTGGGAAACCCAGGAGGGCGACAAGCGCTCCGTCGTCGAGGTTCAGATCGACGAGATGGGTCCGTCTCTGCGCTGGGCCACTGCCACGGTCAACAAGACTCAGCGCCAGGGTGGGGATTGGTCGAACAATCAGAAGTCAGACAGCACTCCGGCCCCGACACCCGCGGCCCGTGATGATTTTGGGCCCGACGAAGCGCCCTTTTAGGAGGTATTTCAATGCCACGTAGGAACAGAAGGACTCCGAGGGCAACCCGTGGGGGCCGACGCGAGAACTATCGCAGGGGCAAGCCGAAACCTTGCGCCGTATGTGCTCAGGGGGGTGTCCTCGACTGGAAGGACGCACCGTTTCTGCGCAAGTTCATCTCGGATCGTGGGAAAATTCGCAGCCGACGTGTATCAGGTCTCTGCCCTAGCGATCAGCGCAGAGTGGCCACGGCCGTCAAGAACGCTCGCGAGATGGCACTGCTCCCCTATGTGGGCACTCGATGAGGCTGATACTCACGTCTGACGTGGTGGAGCTGGGCAAGCGCGGCGACGTAGTCGACGTTGCAGACGGGTTCGCACGCAACTATCTGTTGCCACGGAGTTACGCCATCAAGGCGAACGATGGCGCTCTCGAGGCGGCTGAGAACATTCGCGAGGCTCGACTTGCGGCAGAGCACAAGGCGAAGAATCTTGCGGAGGCAATAGCCACCCAACTTGTGGGAAGTCGTGTGGTCCTCGCCGCCCAGGCAGGCGACGAGGGGCAGCTCTACGGTTCGGTTTCGGTCGCGGATGTCGTCGAGGGCATCAAACGCTTCACTGGAATCGAGTTGGACAGGAGTCAGGTTGAGATGGATGAGTCGATCAAGGCGATCGGTCTTCACGAGATCCAGATCAAGGTCCACACCGATGTGGAATTCCCCCTAACCCTCGACATCATCCCCGCCTGACAAACCCCTTTCCCATTCCTAAGGCATGGCGCGTCGCATTTGATCTTTTGCGCGCACAGAAAGAGTGGAGAGGCTCTGTTTTCGCGACCTAGTCGCAGATTTCGCGATTAACTGTCAATCTTTTCCACCGCGAAAAACAATCAGCGGTTTGAGTTGGGTGACCCTTGCCAGTGGTCTATGTTCGGTTGACTTCCCCCGCTGATGGCGGTTCTCACTTCCCCGTCCGGCGGGGTCTTGCGCGTCGAGACCCCAAATCTGTCGGTGGCGTATGGCAAGGTGTTGGAGAGGACGTAAATGACTGGAATGACCGAACAAAGGGAGATGCGACCTGGTTACCGCAATCCTCCGCACTCACGTGAGGCGGAGGAGTCGGTCATTGGAGCCGTGCTCCTCTCGGTGGATGCGGTCAACGAGGTCATGGATCAGATTCATCCAGAGGATTTCTACGTACCGGCCCATCAGGCCATCTTCGAGGGCATGCGAGAACTCTTCGACTCCAACCAGGCGATTGATGCTGTCACCGTCTCTGAGGTCCTGCGAAGACGTGGTGAACTGGAGAAGGTCGGTGGTCTCCAGTACCTGGCGCGTCTGGTCGACATTGTGCCCTCCACCTCCAACATCTCGTATTACGCGGGAATAGTCGAGGAGCATGCCAAACGACGTGAGTTGATCCGTGCCGGGGCGTCAGTCACCGATGCGGCCTTCAACATCGACGAAGAGATCGCCATTGTTCTCGACCGAGCCGAGCAGGTTGTCCTTGGTGTCGCGGAGAGGCGGTCTTCGCAGACTCTTGTCGAAGTAGGACCGATGCTCAGCGATGTCCTCGAGCAGATCGAACTGATGGAGCAAAGAGGTAGTGAGCTCACCGGGCTAGCTACCGGCTACGTGGATCTCGACCGCAAACTGGCTGGTCTCCAACCCGCCAATCTTGTTGTCGTGGCCTCGAGGCCGGGTATGGGAAAAAGCTCATTGGCTCTGGGTATCGCCATCAATGTGGCCGCCCTGGACGAATCGGTGGCAATCTTTTCTCTCGAGATGTCGAAGGAGGAGTTGGTCCAGAGGATCCTGTCGTCCGTGGGGAAGGTCGATTCGATGAAGCTGCGGGCCGGTCAACTGGGTCCCCTCTGGCAAAGGGTGGTTGATGCCGCCGGACGGATGTACAAAGCACCGATCTACATCGATGACTCCCCGGTGGTCACGGTCACCGACATTCGAGCCAAGTGTCGTCGACTGAAACGAAAAAAGGGCCTCTCCCTTATCGTGGTCGACTACCTGCAGTTGATGGAGTCGTCCAACCGGGAAAACCGTCAGCAGGAGATTTCGGAAATCACGAGGAACCTCAAGAACCTGGCCAGAGAGCTCGGGGTTCCGATAATTGCGTTGTCACAGTTGAACCGGTCGCTGGAGCAGAGAGAAGACAAACGCCCACGTCTCTCCGATCTACGGGAGTCCGGTGCGATTGAGCAGGACGCCGACGTGGTGATGTTCATCTATCGCCACGAGTACTACCACCCTGAGGATCAGGAGAAACGGGGTATCGCCGAAGTGATCGTCGCCAAGCACCGAGCTGGTTCGACCGGTCCGGTGGAGATGACATTCCAACCCGAGTTCACCCGGTTCGCCAACCTGGGTCGTGACGTCAGCTAGGAGTGTGCATTGTTCAACAGACTCCTAACACCTCCTTGACATGACTAAGCTCCTTAGTTAACCTGACTAAAGAC
>QIDW01000316.1 GCA_003230435.1 Acidimicrobiia bacterium
ATTCCTCCTCCCGAGATTCGGCGGACTGACGGGCGACGATGGACATCACTCCTGCGAGCTGCTTGGCGCCCATCACCGCCACCTTGTGATTCGGGTAGCCGATCACAAACCGCGGGTCGTAGGCGCGCCCAGACATGCCGTAGTTGCCGGCACCGTACGAGACGCCCGCCATGAGGGAGATGTGGGGCACTTCGGAGTTGGCGACAGCGTTGATCATCTTGGCGCCGTCCTTGATGATCCCCCGCTGCTCATAGTCCTTGCCCACCATGTAGCCGGTGGTGTTGTGGATGAAGATGATCGGCGTGTCGTAGCGATTGCAGAGTTGGATGAACTCGGTGGTCTTCAGGGCTTCCTCGGAGAAGATCACTCCCTGCTGGTTGGCGATAACACCGACTGGAAAGCCGTGTAGAGATCCCCAGCCGTTGAGGATCGAGGTTCCGTAAACGGCCTTGTACTCCTCGAGGCGCGAGCCATCGAGGACGCGGTTGAGGATCTCCCGCATGTCGAAGGGGATTCGCAGGTCAGCGGGAATCACTCCGAGGATCTCGTCGATGTCGTGCACCGGGTCGTCAGAGGGTTTGGTCGGTCCGTAACCTTGCTTGCGCCAATTGAGGTGGTCGACGATGTCCCGCCCCATTCGAATGGCTTCGTGCTCGTCGTTCGCGAAATAGTCGGACAGGCCGGAAACCTTCGAGTGCATCTCGGCGCCACCCAGTTCCTCTTCGGTCGACTCCTCTCCCGTCGCCATCCTGACCAGGGGTGGGCCACCCAGGAAGACCCTCGCCCTCTCCTTGACCATGACGGAGTAGTCACACATGGCCGGGAAGTAGGCGCCGCCCGCCGTAGAACTTCCGAAGACGAGCGAGATCGTCGGGATGCCTTTTTTGGAGAGGCGGGTCAGGTTGCGAAACCACTTGCCCCCGACGACGAACACATCGGCCTGGTCGGGCAGATCGGCGCCCCCGGACTCGACGAGGTTGACCAAAGGCAGCCGGTTCTCCATGGCGATGTCCATGATGCGGAGAGACTTGGAAAGGGTGTATCGGTTGAACACGCCCGCCTGGCTGGTGGGGTCGTTGGCGAGGATGGCGCACTCCACGTCATTGATCACACCGATCCCGGTGACGACGTTCCCGCCGAGAGGCTTGTCTGTACCCCAAGCTGCGAGCGTCGAGAGCTCGAGGAATGGGGAGTCGCGGTCGATGAGAAGTTCAATCCGCTCTCTCGCCAGGAGCTTGCCTCGATCGCGGTGCCGCTTGATGTACTTCTCGCCTCCGCCCTGCCGCGCCCTCTCCTGGAGGCTCTTCGAACTCGTGGAGCTTCTTTTCCATAGCGGTCCGGTTGGTGACGTATTCCTCAGAGCGCGTGTCGATGCGCGTTCCCAGTACCTGCATGGTTACCGAGCGTAGTTAGACGCCGATTGCTCGGCAGATGCCCAGCTCAGCCGTCGTGTACAGCGGATTCCTGGTACGGCTCGATCATGATGCACTCGCCGGGGCATTCCTCGGCCGACTCGACGACGTCGTCAATCAGTGAATCGGGCACTCTTGCAAGACCCCGTGCGCCGTCCGGCGCGTTTTCACCGTCGAAGACCACTGTGTTGCCGAAGAACTTGGCATCTTCCTTGACGACCCAGAGGCCATCGTCTCGGCCCAGAAAAACTTCCGGGCTGATCTCCTCGCAAATCCCGTCACCGGTGCAGAGGTCCTGATCGATCCAGACCATGAGTTTGGTTGCTTCGGCCATCCTTCCAATTTAGATGGTTTGTGAGCGTTTAACCACCTCATGACACAATCAGAGGATGGAACAGATACTCGAGAGACTTCAGGGTCAGGTCGGCACCGAGATCGGAGTCACCGAGTGGATGGAGATCACCCAGGACAGGGTGAATGCGTTTGCCGATGCCACCGACGACCATCAGTTCATTCATGTCGACCCGGAGCGTGCAGGCCAAACACCGTTCGGGGGCACCATTGCTCACGGTTTTCTGACGTTGTCGCTGACGGTGCCCCTGTCATTTGCCGTCGAACTCGATGTAGGCGAGCCCAGGATGGCGATCAACTACGGATTGGACAAGGTGCGGTTTCCGGCGCCCGTACCCGTCGGATCGAAACTCAGGGCCAGAGTTGTTTTGAACGCCGTGAGCGAGGTGTCCGGCGGAATCCAGGTAAACCGGACGGTGACCATGGAGGTGGAGGGAACTGAGAAGCCGGCGATGGTCGCCGAGACGGTCACCCGTTACTACTACTAGAAATGTCCTTGCCCGAAACCAGATACGCCCGCAGTGGAGACGTCAGCATCGCCTATCAGGTGTTCGGCGATGGGCCGGTTGACCTGGTCTACGTGCCAGGGTGGGTCTCCAATGTCGAGTTGATCTGGGAAGATCCGCTCCTGTCGAGGTTCTTCAGGAGACTCGGCTCCTTCGCACGGGTGATCACTTTCGATAAGCGTGGTACCGGGCTTTCAGATCAGGTCGCAGTGGACAACTTGCCCGATCTGGAAACTCGGATGGATGACCTGCGTGCCGTGATGGACGCCAGCGGTTGCGAGAGCGCGACGATTTTCGGACATTCGGAGGGAGGGACGCTGTCGATCCTGTTCGCGGCCACTCACCCCGATCGCACCGACCGATTGGTCCTGACCGGGGCTCCCGCAAAACGCATTCGCTCCGACGACTATCCGTGGGCGCCCACGGCGGACGAACGTCGCGCCACTGCCGAAGAGTTCGAGCGCACATGGGGCCAATCGACGGGTCTTGAAGTGGTGGCTCCTAGTCGGGCCGACGACCCGGACTTCCAGAGATGGTATGGGAGGTATCAACGATTCTCGGCAAGTCCGAGAGCGGCGGCTGCTCTTCTGGCCATGAACTCGCAAGCCGATGTTCGTTCGGTGCTCGCTTCGATCACGACACCAACGTTGTTGTTGTACAGGGTCGATGACAGAGATGTCAGTGTCCAAGAGGGCATGTACATCGCCGAGGCGATAGACGGGTCTCGATTCGTTGAACTTCCGGGCGGCGATCACTATTTTTGGGCTGGCGACATTGATCAGATGCTTGGTGAGATCGAGGAGTTCGTCACCGGCACAAGGAGCTCTGATGACCCGGACCGGCGTCTTGTCACAGTGTTGTTCACTGACATTGTTGGTTCAACGACAATGGCGGCAGAGTCAGGCGACTCGGAATGGCGGCGCTTGCTGGAGCGGCACAACCAGCTCATCAGAGCCGAGCTGAGTCGATGGAAGGGTGTCGAAGTGGGGACGACGGGGGATGGATTCCTCGCAACATTCGACGGCCCGGCGCGGGCCATCAGATGCGCACTGGCGGTCTCCACCGAGGTGAAATCGCTTGGGCTCGAGGTCCGGTGTGGGGTTCACACCGGAATGGTCGAGGTTGTCGGAGATGATGTCGCCGGTCTGGCTGTTCACATCGGAGCGAGAGTCGGTGCTATTGCCCATGCCGGGGAGGTACTGGTTTCGAGCACCGTGAAGGATCTCGTGGCGGGCTCAGGATTCGTGTTCGAGGACCGCGGCCGACACCAGCTCAAGGGTGTTCCCGACAGATGGCAGGTCTACGCAGCGACCCGTTAGATCACGACAGGCTGCGTCCCCCGCCGACGACCACCACGTGGCCGGTGATGTATGAGGAGAGTGGCGTGAGGAGGAACCAGACCACGTTGGCGATCTCTTCTGGCGTCCCCATACGGTCGAGAGGGATGGCCGCAACCATCTTCTCCAGCACGTCTTCGGGTATGGCCATGGCCATCTCCGTCCCGATAAGTCCCGGTGCGATGGCATTCACCCGCACATGCGGTGCCAGCGAAAGCGCCATCGCTCTGGTCAGCCCGACAACTCCGCCCTTCGACATCGAGTAGTTGAACTGCCCGAAGTTACCGAGATAGGCGCGAGAGGCGATGTTCACGATCGAACCCCCTTCGGCCATCACAGGCGCCAGAACGGTCGACAGCCGATAGGCGGCGCCCAGGTTCACGTCCAGAACGGCCCGGAAGCTCTCGTCGGTCATGTTCACGAGTCGCGAGTCGCGGGCGATACCGGCGTTGTTCACCATTCCGAGGAGTGGCAAACCCACGGTTTCGACCGCTTCGCGAACCGAATCGACGCCGTCGTCTGAAGTCAGGTCGACCTGGACGCCCACGATGTCCTCGGCAAGCGCGAGTTCGGGGGCGAGGTCGACTCCGATGACGGTGAAAGCGGGATTGGCGGCGAGTCTCTCCGCGATAGCTCGTCCGATTCCGCGGGCCGCTCCGGTGACGACGATCGACCCGTTCATGGCAGGGCTTTCCCGATGTGGCTCGATCCGATCCGGATCAGCTCACCGGTGACCCCATGAGACTCGAGCATTCGCTCGGCCCACTCCTCAATCTCGTTTTGGTCGGCGTCATGGTCGTATGCGATCACGTTTGCGGTCCAACCTTTTCTCACTCCCTCCAGTGCCGCCGTCCTGACTGCCGACAGAAGTCCCGAAGCAACCATGGCATTGCCGGCGCCTCGCCGACCAAGGAGATCGTCGTGGTGCACCACATAAACGAAGGACTCTTCGTCCATGGCCGCGGCCCTGCTCATCTGAAAAGCGCGATCCAGCTCGGCTCTAATCTCACTCCAGTCTTCGCCCACCGGCTCCGTCCAGTGGATGTTCACGACGCCACCGCCGTGCCTTCCTCGATCATCTTCTCGACTGTGTTCGGATCCAATCCGAGCTCACCCAAAATGCCACGAGTGTGCTGACCGAGTGTGGGCGGCAGAGTGCCGGCACGAGTGGGACCACCGTCGAGTCTGATCGGCGAGCCGGTGGTCCGG
>QIDW01000028.1 GCA_003230435.1 Acidimicrobiia bacterium
GGGACGCGTCTGGAGACGCTATGGCGAATGGTGGCTGGAGGTTATGTGCCCGAGTCCGACGTGATTGTCGCCATGGAGGCGACGGCCGGGCGGCTCGTTGCAACTCTTGATAGCCAGGATGACGAGGCGCTGGTTGAACTTGTCGAGAAGCTCGATTCCACCATTGAAGACTCAGATGGGACGACGGAGATCGTTCCGATGCGACGGCCCGAGGAAGGCAACCTCGGAGGTCTGCTCGAGTCGGTCTCCGAGTCACTTCTCGGAGGGGCGACGCGGGTCGACACTGGCGATCTCTACAGGCTCATCAATCGGATCGTCGAAGTAGCGCTTGATGCCGAGGCTCTTGCCGACCTGTCTCTGGTCTCGATTGAGGGTGCCGACCAGGAACTGTTTCGTCGCTCGTGGCGGGCCCAACTCGAGAGACTGAGCGGCTCGGTCGGCGACATCCAGGACCAGGCTGTTTCGCTGGCGAATGTCTCCTTCTTTGAAGCGGTGGCGTCGGTTCCTCAGTTCGTCCGGTACCTGGCCCGGCGAATGGGCAAAGACATTCGTTTCCAGCTCGCGGGCAACGACGTACAACTCGACCGTCAGATTGTGGATCTGATTCGGGAACCACTGCGCCATCTCTTGGTCAACGCGGTGGACCACGGCATTGAGCCTCCGGATGTAAGGATTGCAGCCGGCAAGGCCGCAACGGCGACCGTGGTCATCGGGGCGACAGCAACCGACGAGGGTATTGAGGTTTACGTGTCTGACGACGGTGCCGGCATCGATTGGGATCGTGTTGCCGAAGTGGGACATGACCGTGGCCTGCCGATGATTCCGCCGGACCTTTCTCCCCTCCTTTTCCACCCGGGGTTCTCGACAGTGGAAGCCACCACCGACTTCTCCGGGTCGGGGGACGGTTTATCTGAGTCGCTCCTGGCGGTCGAAAAGGTCAACGGCGCAATTCACATCGAGTCGGCTAGGGAGAAGGGAACCGTTGTGACCATGACCCTCCCACTTTCGATGGTCCTTCAGAACGTCGTGGTTGTAGCCCTTGGAGACCAGTTCTGGGGTCTGCCTGAAGCGGCAGTGGAAGCGTCCATGCCCTTGTCGCAAGCGGAGTTGAGCACCACCTCGAGTGGGCGAGCAGTTCGGTTCAGAAGCGCTGCCATCCCCTGTGTTTCACTTTCGCTGGCCGTTGGCGTGCCAGAGCCTTCGGATGAGTCCGAACTCCTGGTGGTGAGCACACGGTCGGGGATGGTGGCTGTGACCGTCAGTGAGATCGTCGATCGCCGACGTGTTGCCGTCAAGAATCTGGGTCCGATTCTGGACGGCGCAGGACACATCACCGGCGCTGCCCTTCTCGGTGGCGGTCAGGTCCTCGTGGTACTCGATCCAGGTTTCTTGGGTGCAATCGCGAGACAGCGGCCTCGTCTCGTTGAGGGCAAACCCCGGGTTCTAGTGGTCGATGACTCGGCCGGCGTGCGGCAACTTCTCTCGGCAACGCTGAACGGAGCAGGTTTCGAAGTCGAGGTCGCCAGCGGAGCGAGAGAGGCGGTGGTCGCCATGGCCTCCGATGGATTCGCTGCCATGGTCGTTGATTACTCCATGCCCCGGTCGAACGGTGTTGAGCTTGTTCGGGCGATGCGTGCCTCCGATGTCAAAGTGCCCATCGTCATGGTGTCCGGTGTCGCCACCGCAGAGGAGAAGGAAGCCGCGTGGGCGGTTGGAGTCGACGCATATCTCGACAAGTTCGACCTGCGTCAGGGCGTTCTGACCAGAACCCTCCGACAGCTCATCGGGCTTGACGATGCGGACACCGGGTAGACCCGGCACATTCCTTCAGACTCACGGGCGGAGGGCCGATAACTCCAATGCATGCCTGATCTTTCGCGTCTGCCTGAATACCTGCAGTATCTCCCCATAGTCGTGGGGCTCGCAGCCCTGCTGTGGGCATGGCGGCTCACATCACAGGGTCGTGAGCGGGAAAGGGAGGTCATTCGTCTTTCCGAAGAGGCACACACCCTGAAGAACGACTTCGTTGCGATGGTCAGTCACGAGCTGCGGACACCGTTGACCTCAATCGCAGGCTTCGCTGACACCCTCGTCCATTCTTGGGAAGAGCTTCCCAAAGATGAGGTCAACGAGTTTCTCTCGATCATCAACCGACAGTCCATCTACCTAGGCGACCTCGTCGAGGACGTTCTCGTCATCCCCCGTCTCGAGGCCAATCGACTCCGTCTCGATCCGGAGCTGTTCGACCTTGGTGATCTCATCGAGGATGTCGCCGTGATGGTGTTCCCCAACGGTGAGAAGAAGACATCGCTCGTTTCACTCCCGGACGGGGTTCGCGTTCTTGCCGACCGACGTCGTGTCCAACAGGTCATGCGAAACCTGATGGAGAACGCACGCAAGTACGGCGGCGACCAGATCATGATCGAGGGTTTCGTCATGGGCGACCAGTACCTGGTCATCATCTCGGACAATGGTCCCGGAGTCCCCGACGAGGAGACCCGGAAGGTGTTCGAGAATTTTGAGCAACTCTCCAAGGGTGATGCGCGAGAGGCCTCTGGCATCGGCCTTGGTCTTCCCATCGCCAGGCGTCTTGCCAGGGCGATGGGCGGAGATGTTTGGTACGAGCGTCGCTTCCCCACCGGTGCTCGGTTCTGTTATTCGCTGCCACTCCGTCGCCGAACCCTCCTCAGCGGGGACGATCGCCCCGGTACTCCGGAGAGCGAAATCAGGTCTGTGATCGAGGTGCCAGAAGCGGTCCAGACGGCCTGATCACAAGAGTGTGATTCGCCTCGGGCGGGTTGTACTATCAGCTCCCGATGCAGGCCGACTGGTTCGTTGACGATGTTCCGGCCGAGTCGCCGCTCTTCGCCGACCTGAACCCCACCCAGAGGGAGGCAGTAGCCGCGACCGAGGGCCCCGTCCTTGTCGTGGCCGGGGCAGGTTCGGGCAAGACCCGGGTGCTCACCTATCGAATCGCCCACCTGATCCGGGACCTCCGGGTCCCTCCCGAGTCGATCCTCGCCATCACCTTCACCAACAAGGCTGCCAACGAGATGAAAACACGTGTCGGTTCGCTGGTCGGGGGTGTGGTCCACTCGATGTGGGTCAGCACTTTCCACTCAGCGTGCGTGCGAATTCTCCGACGTGAGGCAACCCGGCTCGGTTATCGATCGGGCTTCTCCATCTACGACGATGCTGATTCGTTGCGTCTCATCCGGATGGTCACCAAAGACCTCGACCTCGACTCCAAGCGGTTTCCTGAGAAGGCGATGAAAGGAGTCATCTCAAAGGCCAAGAATGAGTTGATTGACTTCGAGTCTTTCGCCGATCAGGGGGATGGCTTCTTTCACGAGCAAGTAGCCGACATCTACCGGCTCTATCAGCAGCGTCTCGTGGAGGCGTCGGCTATGGATTTCGACGATTTGCTGATGGTGACGGTTGAGCTGTTCGCTGCGTTTCCCGATGTGGCAGAGCACTATCAGCAGAGGTTCCGGTATGTCCTTGTGGACGAGTACCAGGACACCAACCGGGCTCAGTACATGCTGGTCAAACAGTTGACTGCATCTCATCGAAACCATCGAAACTTGTGCGTTGTGGGTGATTCCGACCAGTCGATCTACAAGTTTCGAGGTGCGGACATCCGCAACATTCGGGACTTCGAGAAGGACTATCCCGACGCCCGGGTGATCGTTCTCGATCAGAACTATCGGTCCACCGAGACGATCCTCCAAGCCGCCAACTCGATAATCTCCAACAACACCAAGAGAACGCCGAAGCACTTGTGGTCAGACCGGGGCCAGGGTTTACCCATCACGCGTTACGAGGCAGAGGACGAACATGACGAGGCCGGGTATCTCGTTGACGAGATAGAGCGATTGAAGGACGAGGGTTTCAATCTCGCCGACTTCGCAGTCTTCTACCGGACGAACGCGATGTCGCGTGTCATCGAAGACGTTTTTGTCAGACGAGGTGTTCCCTACAGCGTCGTCGGATCTGTCAAGTTCTACGAACGCAAAGAGATCAAGGATGCCATTGCCTATCTACGTGCGCTGGTCAACCCATCAGATGAGGTCTCGGTCAAGCGCAGTGGCTCATGTTGATCGTTACTCCCAAGCGCAGAAGGTGAGCTTCTTCGAAGGTTTGCAGCGGGCCGCCGATATCCCTCAGCTCAACTCGAGAGCACAGAAGTCGATCCTCGAGTTTGTCGGCCTCATGGATGGGCTGCGCGAGAAGATCGATGACGGTGGCGTCGAAGCTGGAGTCCAGGCAATTCTCGATGACACTGCGATGTTGGCCAACCTCGAGGCGGAAAGAACTATCGAGGCGATGGGTCGCGTCGAAAATCTGCGCGAACTGGTTGGAGTCGCCTCCGAGTTCGAGAGCTCGAATGAGGGAGCGATCATCAGCGATGAGGAGTTCGACGCGCTGGACAACCTTCGCAGGCTCGAGATCTTCCTGGAGTCGACGGCACTG
>QIDW01000081.1 GCA_003230435.1 Acidimicrobiia bacterium
TCTTCCCCTGCCAGATGTATCAGATAGGACGATTTGGAGCCGGCGAAGTCGATCTGTTGGGCTCCGTAGAACGAAACTGCGGCAGCGACGAGGTCGGAAAGACGGACAGACGCCCACAAGCCGAGCGAACCGCCCATCCCGAAACCGACGATTCCGATCGGGCCCTCAGTCGATTTCTCATGGAGCAGCTTGGCCGAGGAGACAACAAGTGAAACAAGACGGTCGGGGCTGGCGTCCCCAAGGTGATTGAGGGCATCCTGTTCTGACTCGGGCAACTCACCGAAGTTGATGTCAGGAGCCAGGGCTGTGTAACCCCGGTCTGCAAGACCATCGGCAAGATTCTTCACCGAAGAGGTCAACCCCCACAAAGAGTGCAGAATCAACACCCCAGGCCCGGGACCGGCGTCATCCTGAACGAAGTAGGCAAGATCGCGGACCACGGGGCAAACCTAGCGCTGGCCAGCAACGTTGGCGGTCGGGGCACTCGACCAACATCTACCCTGCCGGTATGACGTCGGCAGTTGCCCCTCTCAAGTATCCGCACTTCCGCTTTCTCTGGGGAGCGACCGTGTTCTCGGCGTCAGGGACGTTCATCCAGGCTGTGGCTGCTTCCTGGCTGATGTTCGAATTGACCGGATCGAGCACCTGGGTCGGCTGGATGGTTGCGTCTGCCCTACTCCCGCTCTTCTTCCTGTCTCTTGCCGCAGGCGCTCTGGCCGACATGTTCGACCGGACCAAATTGATGCTGATCGCGCAGGGGATCATGGGGGGATCGGCGGTTGCGATGGCGGTCCTCACATACATGGATCTGATCAACCCGCCTCTGCTTCTGGGCCTCGGACTGCTGCTCGGAGTCGGTCTGGCCCTCAACATCCCGGCGTGGCAAGCGCTGGTTCCAGACCTGGTCCCGCGGGGGCTGGTGGAATCGGCGGTCGCTCTCCAGTCGGCTGCCTTCAACGCCGCCCGGGCCGTAGGGCCGGCGATAGGAGGGGTGATCATCCTCGCATTCGGTCCCGAGGCCGGTTTCGCCATCAACGCCCTCACCTACAGCGCCGTGATAGTGGTGCTCCTGATAATCGGACCCCAACTCGCCGTCAGGGAGCGTGAGACGGCATCGATGGGATCGGCGATAACTCTCGGGATCCGTTTCGCCCGCTTCACGCCCACGTTCCGCAACCTGCTCGCCCTGGTCGCGCTCTTTGCTCTCACTTCGGCCGTCGTCCAGGCCACGTTGCCGGTGCACACCGATCGTCTCGGGGGAAGCGCCGCCATGTTCGGTGTGCTGCTGGGGGCAATGGGTGTCGGCGCTCTTGGCGGCGCCTTCCTCCGGCCTAAGATTCTGAGGCTTCTCAAGGGGAGCCTTGTCCCCTACACAATCACGCTTTTCGGCGTCTCGGGGATCATGCTTGGCCTTGCGCCCAACCTCGTTGTAGCAGCCGTGGCGATGGTTCTCGTCGGACTCTTCTGGTTGCTGACACTCTCCACGCTCAACGCCAGCGCTCAACTGATGGCGCCTGAGTGGATCCGGGGCAGGGCGATGTCGCTCTACACGCTGGCGTTTGCTGGGATCCTGCCCATCGGATCGATTCTCTCCGGAATGGTCGCCGACCTGATCGGAACCAGAGGGTCACTTGTTGCGTTCAGTTCCGGGGCGCTGGTCATTGGGCTGATCAGCCCCCGATTCGGCGTACCTCGCGTCGATGACATCGACATCCCGGAGTTCACCCCGGAGCGCGTTGTTCAACCGCACACTGAGGCCACTCTCGAAGGCGGACCGGTGATCGTCCTCAACACATGGAGAATCGACGAGGCGGACTTTGCCAGTTTTACCGACATCATGAATGAGATCCGTCTCGTGCGGCTCAGCACGGGCGCCTACCGGTGGCGCCTCTTTCGGAGCACGTCGGACCCCACCCATCTGACCGAGCTGTTCGCTGTGGAGAGTTGGGAGGAGCATCTCGCCCAGCACACACGGATAGACGATGCGTCGGCAACTCTGATCACGCGGGCACGCTCATTCGACAGGGCCGATGGGCCGAAGACACGCCACCTCATCGCCATCGATGTCGAACGACCCCCCGACTTTGACGACCTGGTGGCCACCCACGAAGAGCTTCACCAGGCAGACGGGTCGATTCCGGTCCCCGATCAGGACGTCTGAGCGAACTTCATCTCCCTGCGGAACTTCATCCAGTCGGAACTGGTTGTCGACCAAACGACGTCGGTGACGATCATCGCGATTCCGATCAGGGCCAGCCCCAGGACGGCCCAGGTTGGGAGATTCGCAGCAACCGCACCTCCGATCAATGCAAACGGAATGATCTTGGTGACGATGGCACCCGACGCGTGCATCCATGCCCGACGCCTCGCCGGCGTACGGAGATAGCTTGCGTAGTCGATCTTCACGCCGGGTTGGGGCCGGGCCAGCGAGGCAACAAACCAACTGGTGAACCGGATGCCCAGGATCTGACCGACGACGAGGTGGGCTAGAGCGTGTGTTGAAGCGAGGAGGGCGCCAAAGCCCAGGTAGAAGACGACAACGGCCGGCAACCCATCCAGGGGATAACTGGCACCCACGAGAGCCAAGCCGGCGGCCGTACCAAGGAAGGCCAGAGCAGTCCCAAGACCTTTCGGAATCGTGAGGAGCGCCCACCGGGCGAAGGCATCCTGGTCGATGGCGGCGATCCGATCGGCATAACGCTCAACCAACTCACTGTTTGACTTCACACTGGCCACGGCCGGCCAGAACCCCGTTCCAGCGAGCCCGTGGCCGGACGCGATCTGCGCATCGGCTGTGGCAAGAGCCCGCTCGATACTCGACGACTCCATGCCCCCACGATAGGTACCGTCGCGGAGGTGCAACCGCATTGCTTCCGTTGGGGTTCTGACTCTTGATGAAAGAGATTGGTCACGCCCTTGCCACCGATCTGGACGGGGCGTTCCCGACAGTGGTCGAGGAGATGGGGACGAGGATCTATTGGGGTCTCCGCCGTCTCTCCGGAAACCACCAGGAGGCGGAAGACTTGACCCAAGAAACGTTCATCAGGGCCTACCAGGCGCTCTCTGGTTACGACCGGGCTCGGATCAGAGGACTGAATCTCCAGCCTTGGGTGTGGACCATCGCTCTCAACTTGGGGCGGAACCACCTGAGGGACCGATCGAGACGACCGACCTATGTCGAGATGATCGAGACGGGCGAACCAGACCCGGATCTGCCCGACGGACAAGCCTGGGATCGCCGGCTCAGCCATCTCAACGTTCATCAGAAGAGGGCCGTGGTACTCCGCCACATCGTCGGAATGGGTATCGGCGACATCGCCGAAGCAACCGGCCGACCCGAAGGCACAGTCAAAGCTGATATTCACCGGGGTTTGGCCCGACTCAAGCAGACAATCGAGGAGGAAGCGTGAGCATCGAAACCCAACTTGCCGGTCTGGTCGGCAACCTTCCCGACGGGATGACCGAAGATGTCGCCCTCGGCACCGGTCTTGCCGACGGCTACGACCTATACGAGTCAGCCATCGGAGATGTTGCCGTCACCTTCAACCCCAAGGGTGTGTCCTCGGTCGA
>QIDW01000380.1 GCA_003230435.1 Acidimicrobiia bacterium
ATTTTCCCTGCCGTTTCGAATCGCTCGGGCCACTCGCAGAACCTGAACATCTCGCAAGCTCCGCAGATGGGACGTCGGGCGTCGCACACATCACGACCAAACTGGATGAAACGCATCGAGAGGCCAGACCAGATCCCTACCGGATAGAGGGCCTTGAGGTCTTCTTCGATCCTCTCCGGGTCGGTCTCCTCGGTGAGACCGAGACGCCCGGCCACCCGCTTGACATGAGTGTCAACGGCGATCGCCGGCACATCCCAGACCTCGGCAAGCACGACCGAGGCAGTCTTGCGCCCAACACCCCTGAGCTTGACCAGTTTGTCGATATCGGCCGGCACCTCACCGTCGTAGAGGTCTTCGAGATCCTGGGCCAGCTTGATGATCGACTTGGTCTTCTGTCGATAGAAGCCAGTCGAGAACACAATCTTTTCCACGTCCTCGGGTTTGGCGTCCGCCAACTCGGCGGTGCTCGAGTAGTGATCAAAGAGCACAGGGGCCACCTTGTTGACGTTCTCGTCGGTGGTTTGGGCGGACAGCACGGTCACCACGAGCAATTGCCACGCGCTCCCATAGTCCAAAGCCGTGCGGCTCTTCGGATATCGCTCGAGCAATCTGTTGAACACCGAGCGGGCCTTGCCTCGTTCGGTAGGTGTCGGTGTTGTTCCATCCGACCTGGGTCCTGGCATGACGGTCATCGTAGGTCTAGGCGTCACCCGAGCCTGAGCCGTTCTGGCTCGGATATGAGCCGGAGAAGCTGAGGTTCGCTGTTATCGAGTGATCTGGTAGGAGTCGCTCTGAAGCCGACGGGCCAACCTCATCAGGAGTCGAATTCCCAACACGGATGCAGCGAGAGCCAGGGTCAGGAGCGCGGCGAATTCGGCTGCGGTCGAGTAGGGGTTGTCGCACGCCTCCAGCCCACCCGGGCACAACCCATATCCGGTGCCACCGCCGAGGAGGTCGATCAGGACCAGGATCGGGACGGCGGCGATGGCGACCGCAATAGCTGCCAGCAAGAGCACGGCAAGACGTATGAGGATCACAGCCACAACAACGAAACGGTAACCGGACAAGGTTCCGCAACGGCATACAATCGCTCGCCGTGCCGGCGTACTACTCAGAATCATTCACCGAAGACGAAACCGCTGTCCTAAGCCGCTTCTTCACCAACACCGACCGCCCGGTGTTCGGGCTGGTCAACCTGCCCGAGGTGGTCAAGGGCGCATTGTTTGCGAGGTACTCCCGATCGCCCAAGTCTCTCCGCCGTCTGTTTCTCGACGAGTTCATCTCAGACCCTGAGACCGGAATCGACGCTCTCGCCATCAGCCTGGATGACGACCCTCGGGTAGCTACCAAGAAGGCCGAGCAGCTCTACACCCGGATCTTCTTCGACTACGGGGACGACTCGGTGGCCCAACTGGGAGGCGCTCACCTCGCTTGCGAACAGGCATCGAACCTCCTCACCAAAACAGTCAACGCGCTATATCAAGTACGACGTCAAGCTCGGCGATCGGTATCGGTACCTCGTGCCCGACGAGATAGCGGCGTCTCCGTTTGGTGATCGTTATCTCGCTCACATGGAGCGCGTGTTCGACACGTATTCCCGGATGGTGGCGCAAATGACCTCTGTGTTTGAGGAACAGCACCCGCAACAAGAGGGTGACCCCAAGTGGATCTGGAATGCCACTATAAGAGCCAAGGCCTGCGACACAATCCGGGGCCTTCTGCCGATTTCGACTCTCTCCAACCTCGGCATCTACGCAACAGGACAGGCCTATGAGATGGGACTTGTCCGGATGCAGGCCAACCCGTTGGCAGAGGTTCGTGAGTACGGCGAGATGATGCTCACCGAGCTCCGCCAGATCATTCCGGCGTTCCTCACCCGAGTCGACCTCGCCGAGCGCGGTGTCCACTGGTCGAGCTATTTGGAGAAAGTCCGTCTAGATCTCGAAGAGCAGGGTGAGGATCTAGGGACACCAGATGACCCCGGTCAGTCGGTGACACTCACCGACTGGGATCCCGACGCAGAGACAAAGATCGCCGCAGCGGCCCTTTATGCCGTTTCGGAGCTCCCCGACGCCAAACTCCAGGAGTTGGCTCGTGAGATGAGTTCGGCGAAGAGGGCCGAAATCGTGGCGGCAATGGTCGGCGATCGAGGCAACCGTCGACACAAGCCGGGACGTGCGATGGAAAGGTCGACCTATCGCTTCGACGTCAAATGCGACATCGGCGCCTTCCGTGACCTTCAGCGGCACCGGCTCATGACTCTCGAGTGGCAGCGCTACTCGACACGGCTCGGCTACGACATCCCGCGTGATGTCGTGAGCCATGGGCTGGAGCCGGACTGGACGGCTCTGATGGACTCCTCCGGTGAGTTCTACGAGGACGTCAGAGCCGATCTGGGTCCAGACGTTGCTCAATACGTGGTGCCGTTCGCCTACAACGTCCGCTTTGTCATGGAGATGAACCCCCGTCAGGCATTTCACCTCATCGAACTCCGCAGCCAGCCCGCCGGGCACTCGGCGTACCGAACTGTGGCCCACCAGATGCATCGGGCAATCCGCGACGTCGCCGGCCATCGACTGATTGCAGATTCGATGAAATACGTCGACTACACCGACGTCGACCTGGAACGACTCGAAGGCGAGCGTCGGGCACAGAAGAAACGAGACGCTGCCGGCCAACCCTCCTGACCTCGCCCCAATCCCATACCGGGTATAACGTCGGGTCATGGCCGACTTCGACGTAGATGCGATGATCCAGCGCTTCGGTGACCGTGCAAAGGTCGTGAAAGATAGACCCCTGCCCCCGATCGCCGGAGCCGAACGACAAAAGTTCATCGAACAAGCACAGACCGACTACACCGACTTCGCCCTTGTCGCCAGTTCCGACTGGTCGGTCGAGGACAACAACCTCGTCCTTAGAATCCAGCTGGGCCCCCAAGACTGACCAGCCATCCGATGCTCGACAAGCGGCTCGTCATCGTCTCCGGCAAGGGTGGAGTGGGCAAGTCCGCAGTCGCCGCCGGTTTGGCCCTTCTGGCTCAACGTAGCGGGCTGCGGGTTCTGGCAGTCGAGATGGGCTCACGCGGTGGATTGTCTACTCACTTCTCGACAGGCCCCCTGGGGTTCAAGCCGCGTGAGGTTCGTCCGGGGCTTCACGCCATGCACGTCGTGCGCTCCGAGGCATTGCTCGAGTACCTCGCCCTTCAGTTGCATCTCCCCGGCATGGGGCGCTTCGGGGCTGTCGCCCGCGCCTTTGATGCCCTCGCCACGGCGGCACCGGCGATCAGAGAGATAATCACGATCGGAAAGATCCTCTGGGAGGTAAGGGAAGACCGGTGGGACCTCCTGGTGGCCGATGCTCCGCCGACAGGGCAGATCGGTTCCTATCTTCGAGCCCCGCGAAGCATCTCCGAACTGGTTCCGACCGGGCGAATACGCGCCCAGTCCGAATGGATGGCAGCCACCCTTGCCGACCCTGACATGACTCAGTTGGCCCTTGTCACGCTTCCCGAGGAGTTGCCGAGCACCGAGACATCAGACACGATGCGCTGGCTCGAGGACGAGCACATCGTCCCGCCACCGGTGGTCATCACCAATCGGGTTCTGCCCCGACTCGAGGACACCTCCTCACCGAAGGGAGTAGTCGGAGAGATTGCCGATGTTCACCGCTCGCTCTGGTCTGAACAGCAGCACTGGCTTGGCAAGGTGTCGTCCGACCTGACGTTGCCCTACATGTTTGGTCTCTTCACGCCAGGGGAGGTGGCGGCACACATGAGCGATGAGCTGGAAACCCTGACATGACCAAAACACTGCTCGTCACCGGGGCCGGCGGGGTCGGCAAGACCACCATCGCCGCGGCTGTCGGCGTCATCGCGGCGCGTGAGGGTCTCCGCACGCTCGTGGTCACGGTCGATCCCGCCAAGCGCCTGGCCTCGGCACTCGGGATAGCGAATCTTGGCGATGAGCCGACACCCCACGTCGACGAACCGTTCCTCTGGGCGGCCATGCTCGACGCATCCGCGTCGTGGAGGGCAGTGGCCATGCGCCACGCTGATCCGGAAGTAGCAACACGACTGGCCGACAACGAGTTCTTCCAGGCTGCGTCGGAGCACTTCCCCGCCTCCCAGTCATACGCTGCCGCCGACCAGGCGGCGACCTTCGTACAAGCCCGGGCGTGGGATCTTGTCGTGGTCGACACTCCGCCCTCGGGAGGAGGCATCGACTTCTTCACCGCGCCCGCCCAGATGGCCGATCTTGTCGGCGGCAGGCTTCTTCGCTGGATCACCGGGGGGCCGCTGCCAGGGCGCAAGCTTCTCTACAACCGTGCCGCCCGGCCGATGCTGCGTGTTGGCGACTCGATCCTCGGCTCGGACCTTCTGGTGAGGGTGGCCGAGTTCCTCATCGACTTGCGCACGACTTATGACGGCGTGGCACGCCGGGGACGGGAGATCGAAAAGGTGATGCGGGAGTCGTCGGTCGTGGTCATCACCACCGCCGATCCGGCACCGGTGCGCGAAGCGGTCAGGTTCTATCGCGAATTGCCGGGACTTGCCTCCGCCCCCGCAGCCGTCCTTTTCAATCGGTCGCTCCCCGATGCCTGGGCCAACCCGTCAGTACCGCCCGGGACATCGGTCGAATTACGGCAACTCGCGGAACTCTGGGGATCAGAGACACTTCGACAGCGCGACACAAGAGAGGAGTTCTCTGCACGCTACGGAGCAACCGTTGCGACAGTTCCGCTGTCAGATGAGCCGCTCACCGACCTCGACGGCCTCGCCCGCTTGATGAACCAAAGTTCCGGAATCCCCTGGGAGCAGATTGGACTCGGGTGAGACGCATAAACTCTGGAGATGGGTACCACCAACGCTGCCGCGTTCTTTGACCTTGACCGAACACTGATATC
>QIDW01000092.1 GCA_003230435.1 Acidimicrobiia bacterium
TCCATGGTCCTCGACTGGCGGAGGAGACGCTTGGCCAACACCACGGCGGGGCGTGGCTTCGAAGCGATCGTTCGCGCCAATTTCATGACCTTGTCCTCGAGCTTGTTTTCGGGAACGACCCAGAGCAGGATGCCGAGTTTCACAGCTTCGTCGGCGTCGATGGAGCGTGCCGTCATTGAGAGCTCGGTGGCCCGCTGCCAGCCGACGACTCGTGGGAGCAGCCATGCTCCACCGTCACCAGGGATGATGCCCATCTCGATAAAGGTGTGGGCGAAGCGGGCACGAGGACTACCGATGCGAAGGTCACAGCCCAGAACCAGGTCGAAACCGGCACCAATCGCAGGTCCGTTGACAGCGGCGATGGTCACGAGGTCGGTGGTGGCCATGAACCGTGTGAGCTGTTGAATAGTTTCCCGATACTTCTCTGTGATCTCGGCCGGGTTGCCGGCGAACAGACCATCCTTGGCGGCCATGTCCTTGACGTTTCCACCTGCCGAGAATGCTGGGCCTTCGGCTTGGAGAACCATCACACCCACGTCCGGGTCTGTCTCGGCTTCATGTATGGCGTCAAGAAGGTCTTCGATCATCTCTCCGCCGGTGAGGGCGTTGCGAGTCTCGGGCTGGGCGAGCGTGATCACCGCTACGCCATCAGCGAGGTTTGTCTTGATCGAAGTCATAACAGGCCGTTCTCCAGAGCGGCCTCGATGAATCGGGCGGCCCGCAGAGGGTCAACTCGATTCAGAGCGTGGCCGTCGGTCTTGATCGAGGACCCGACGATCACTGAGTCGGCAGTGCCCTTGAGCCTCGAGAGATTACTGGCGCTTGCTCCCGATCCGATCACGACGCGGGTCCCGGTTGGGACCGCAGCCCTCACCACGGCGGCCTCGTGTATGCCCGGCTCCGCTCCAGTGCCCGAACCGGAGACGATCACAGCGTCGGCACGGCCACGTTCCACGGTGTCGGCCGCAGCCTGACGTGCATCGATCCCGGCCGGCGCGGCGGCGTGTTTGACCATCACGTCTGCCCAGATCTCCACGCCTGGTGCAAGCTCATTGCGTTTGCGAAGTACTTCTGCCGCCTGGCCCACGACAGGACCTTGATCGGTGTACATGGTGCCCGTGAGCACATTGACTCTGATGAACGCGGCCCCCGTCGCAGCAGCGATCCCGAGGGCGGAATGAGCGTCGTTCCGGAGGACATTTATGCCAAACGGCACTCCAGTCGCATCCGACACTCCGATTGCAGCCACCGTCATGGCAGAAACCGCCTCCGCAGGCACGGCGTCGGCGAAGAACGGAACGTCGCCAAAGTTCTCGATCATGAGAGCAGGGAACCCGGCTTTGGCCAGATCCGAAGCGTCAGAGACAGCCGTCTCCACGACCTCATCCATTGAACCGTTGAACCCTGGGGAGCCCGGAAGCGGGAGAAGATGAACCATCCCCACAACGTGGGGGATGGAGCTCACAGGTAGGCCCTGGCTACCTGAATCGCTTTTTCGGCATGCTCGCCGGTTACCTTCAAACGAGTATCTCTCGGCTTAGCTCGACGGACTACGACCCTCGCCCAGTCTGAAGCAGCCCCTTTGATCAACTGGTCGGTGTCCTCCGGCCCGTAAATCCACTTGGAGTAACCGGGGCCGATGACCTCAACTCGAACCGGCTCGTAATCCTCGCCCGCTTCCTTGAAGGCGTAGGGAAGTGTTTTCCAGCCCAGCCAGCAGACATGACGGATACGGGGTGTGTCCTCCACGTCGATGCCCAGCGCGGCGTAGATGTCGAGACCGTGCATCCACGTTTCCATTAGACGGAACGTTGCGAATGTCCGAGCGCTCATGTCGCCGGCGATCCAGCTGATCCGATCCTCGCCACTCATATGAGATAGCGGTTCAACTACCTTGGCACGCCCCCCTCGCCACCACTCGATGACATCTTGAGGGCGCATACCTCGGCCTTTCTTGATTGCTCTCTTCTTCGAAGCTTCGAAGTCTGAAGACCTCTGCCACTCCTTGACTCTTTCGCCCCCGTTGATTGCGTCGGCGCCAAGCTCTTCGAAGTCGGCAAGATGTGCGATTGTGTCCCTGACAGTCCACGGTTTGTTGGGCGTTTTGAGATCCCAAACCTTGATCGGGATACGCTGCAGGGACTGGTCGAGAAACTGTTGCTCGGCTACTAGGTCAGAGAGTATGTCGCGCACCCTCAGATTCTAATAGTGAACTGTGCTGTACTCCCAAGGCGGGGTCGCGGCTACCAGGGTCTTTCGGCCTGCTCCTCGCTCATTGGTGTCGGAATGCTGGTTGTCTCGGGAAGTTCGGCGATCTCGTTGAGGCGATCGATTAGCTGCCGAAGACGCCCAAACTGTCTCCGGTCGAACACAAACGCGATGCGATCACAGTCGAGTGCGTCGTCGTCCTCGAGCTCGGGCTCCGACGGCTCGGCAACATCGATGCTCCCCTCGACCACGATGTCGGCGAACTCGTCGTTCAGGGCAGCCAACTCCTCAGCCGACGGTGCCTGACGGACCCGCAGGATGAGTTTGCCCGAGGCATACCGCTGAGAGTGATAGTTGGTGTAGAAGTGGCGGATGTGATCGCAGGCCTCAGAGGTGCTGGTCGTGTAGAGGAACAGGGAGAGGTCGGACTTCGAGATCAGACCGCCGGCAAGTTGGACCTCCTTGACAAAGTCGAGCAATCGACCCCAGTAACCCGTCCCTTTCGCCTCTAGAAAAACGATGGGATGTAAATCGCTCTTCCCGGTCTGGATCAGGGTCAGCAGCTCAAATGCCTCGTCGAGAGTCCCGAATCCGCCGGGGAGGATCACGAAGGCATGAGACTCCTTGACGAATCCGAGCTTCCGAGTGAAGAAATACTTGAAGTTGACCGTACGAGCGTTGGACAGATAGCGATTCGGTTCGGACTCGAAGGGGAGTCGGATATTGACGCCGTAGGAGTTGTTGACACCGGCGCCGCGATTTCCTGCTTCCATGATCCCGGGGCCTGCACCGGTGATCACACCCCAACCATGCTCGATCATCAGCCGAGCGAACTCGACCGTTGTCTCGTAGTTGGGGTCGCCTTCACCAAGACGCGCTGAGCCATAGATGGTCACCTTGGGCTCGTCGTGACGAGAGAAGACGAGGTTGGAATAGCGGATCTCCTTCACCGTGGTGTTGAGCAGCTTGAGGTCGCCGCGGGTGGCACCGTCGCGGTGCAACTTCAGGACAGTGGTGATCAGCTCTGCGATCAGGTCCTGGTTGTCGTTCTCCGACGCATCGGCGACCAGCTGTCGAAGTGTCTTGTCGAGTTCGGGATTGCCCAAGTCATAGGCCATGGTCCATAACGTACTGCCCTGTCGGTGTACTTCGCGCCGTCACCCGATTTCTAGATGAGCGGATTTGCCCCGGATACGGGGCGCCCAACCTGAGGTATCGCTAGAAAGGTTTTGTGGACGGTCCCTTCCGAACCACCGCGTTCCACACCGTCTCGTAGTGGTCGCGGTCATAGGCGTCGACCTGAGGAAGGACAAACTCGTTCCAGGCCTTGCGAAGTGGGTCGTCGCGCTCGGCGTGCAGGCCAGTCGGGATCCGATCGAGGACCGAGCGGAGCGACAACGGTGTTTCCACACGGACACCGGTGTCGGACTCTTCAAAGGAGGCGTTGATCTCCACCGTCAGCCGAGCGATGGCGTCGACGTACTTGGCCTTCAGCTCGGGGTAGCGCCGCACCAACATCGCCTTGACCTGGTCTTCATCTGGGAAATTCTTCTCCCAGATGACCCAGCGATCTGCGAATGCCTTGTTGAGGGTCTGTGTGCCTGCGTAATCCCTGATGTCGGTGGGATTCATCGTGCCGAAGACACGCACGTCGTCTCTCAGGCGGATTGTCTCGCCGTTGGGAAGATCAAGCGCGGCGTAACGGTCGAGAAGCCCATGAAGGGCGAAGAGGGTCTCGGCGCCGGCCGCGTTCAGTTCGGAAAGGTTGAGTAACGCCGGTCCTCGCAGAGCCCGGGTTATGTCGCCATCCTCCCAACGACTCTCGGTCCCACCCTTGCCGTCACCGTGTAGATGGGTCGAGCCGATGAGCGTGACATCGCGAACTTCGCCCGTAAGCGGAATCCGGAAGTAGGGGAGGCCCATCGCAGCAGCGAACTGCTCGATGTCGTGGTCCTTGCCGGTGCCCATGTGCCCGCGGACAGCGATGTGAAGCGGCACCAGACCCTGAGCCTCAGCCCTACGAGCC
>QIDW01000101.1 GCA_003230435.1 Acidimicrobiia bacterium
CGGATCTCTCCTGGAGACGTTGGCATCTGGACCGACGACCAGGCCGACGAATGGGCCCGGATCACTGAGTTCATCCACACCCATTCGGAGTCGAAGGTTGGTATCCAGGTCGGTCATTCCGGGAGAAAAGGCTCCACCAAACTGATGTGGGAGGGCGATACCGATCCTCTCGACGAGGGCAATTGGGAGATCATCGGCCCGTCTCCAATCAAGTACCGGCCAGACGCCCAGGTGCCGCGGGAGATGACCAGAGAAGTCATGGATCAAGTGCGTGATCAACATGTGGAGGCCGCCGCTCGGGCCGAGCGAGCCGGCTTCGATTGGCTCGAGCTTCACTTCGCCCACGGATATCTGATGTCCAGCTTTCTGACTCCTCTCGCCAATCAGAGGTCAGATAAGTACGGGGGCTCCCTGGAGAATCGGATGCGGTACCCACTGGAAGTGTTCGACGCCGTGCGCGAGGTCTGGCCTGACGGGAAACCTATCTCCGTGCGCATCTCGGCCACCGACTGGGTCGAAGGAGGGTTTGACGGTGATGACGCTGTTGTTCTCGCCGAGGCCCTGAAGAGTCACGGGTGTGATCTGATCGATGTCTCGACAGGGCAGACGTCAGTCGATGCCCAGCCCGAGTACGGGCGGCTTTACCAGACCCCGTTCAGCGACCGGATCCGCAACGAAGTGGGGATCGCCACGATGACCGTTGGTGCAGTGTCTTCGATCGATGACATACACAACATCCTTGTCTCCGGGCGCGCTGACCTCTGTGTGATGGCGCGTCCGCATCTTGTCGACCCCTACTGGACCATGAATGCCGCTATTGATCTCGGTTTTACCGACCACAACTACCCAAACCAGTATCTGTCCGGTCTGGCGTCACGGCGCAGGGAACAGGACCCGATAGCGCCGGACGTCTTTCGGTAGGGCCAAGAACAGAAGACTAGGTTCGGGAATCGCCATCGACATAGGAGGAAACATGGCAACCTTTATCATTCTGGGCAACTACACGGCCCAAGGTATGGCAGCGATCAAGGAGTCACCCGCTCGGGTGGCTGCTGCCAGAGAGCAACTTGCCGCGATCGGGGTGACCCTCAAGGATTTCTATCTGACGATGGGGGAGTACGACATGGTCGTCGTGGCCGAAGCTCCCGACAACGCCACAGTAGCCAGGGCACTCATCGCCCTCGGGGTCCAAGGCAACATCAGTAGCACGACGATGGCGGCGCTCACCGAGGACGAGTTCAAAGCCCTGATTGCCGACATGCCCTAGCCCGTCAGTGGGGTTGATCCGCCACTACCGTCGAGACTCACGCCGACCTTAGGAAAACGATGGAAACCGCTCAGATAGACACTGATCTCAACACCCTGTCCCAGAGCAAAAAAGAGTGGGCGACGCTCCCCATCGCTGAGAAGGTCGACTTTCTATATCGATTGGTGGAACTGACCATGGCGAACGCCGAGGACTGGGCTGATGCCGGGGTAGCCGGCAAAGGGATCGACCCGCAATCGCCGCTTGCCGGCGAGGAGTGGATCTCGGGCCCATATGCACTGCTCGGCTGGCTCCACGCCACCGCTGCGACGCTGTCGGCGCTCGACGCCGACGGCGACGTCCTAAAAGGTCTCAAGACCTGGGAGAAGGCCGATGGCCAAGCTGTTGCGCGGGTCTATCCGACCAATATCTATGAGACTCTCCTGCTGCATGGCTACACCGTGGATGTCTGGATGCAGCCTGGCGTGAAGCGTGAGGAGTTGTCTGAGCAGACCGCCCACTTCTATCGCAACCTGGATCACGAGGGGAGGGTCGCCCTCGTGCTAGGCGCGGGAAACATCTCGTCGATCGTTCCCCTCGACATTCTCTACAAGATGTATGCCGATGGGGAAGTCGTCATCGTGAAGATGAATCCGGTCAACGAGTACCTGGGCCCGATCTTCGAGCGCATCTTCGCCCCTCTGATCGAGGCGGGGTTTGTGCGGTTCGCCTACGGCGCCGGTGACGTCGGCGTCTACCTCACCGGACATGACGGTGTTGACACCATCCACATCACCGGCAGCTCTCGCACCCACGATGCCATCGTTTTCGGCTCGGGGGAAGACGGGGCCCAGCGGAAGGCAAACAACCAGCCGACAGTCGGTAAGCCGATCACCTCCGAGCTTGGTGGTGTCAGCCCGACCATCATCGTTCCCGGGCCCTGGACCAAAGCCGACATTGCCTACCAGGCCGAGCACCTGGCGACACAGAAGCTGCACAATGACGGGCTCAACTGCATTGCGTCTCAGGTACTCGTGTTGCCAGCCGATTGGGAGCAAGGTGATGCTCTGGTCGATGCGGTGAGAGATGCCCTATCTGAAGCCGAGGAGCGCCCCGCCTACTACCCAGGGGCCGACGATCGTCAGCAGGCGGCAAGAGACCACTATCCGGACGCGGAAAAACTCGAGACCAACGTGGAGCGGACCCTCATCGTCGGGGTCGACCCGGCCGACGCCAACGCCTACTGCTTCAACGAGGAGTTCTTTGCCCCTGTCTACGCGATTACCAAACTTGCAGTGTCGTCGCCTGCCGAGTTTCTCCGGGAGGCAGTGAGGTTCTCCAACGAGACTTTGCAAGGCACGCTTGGGGCCAACATCATCATTCACCCTCAGACGGCAAAAGAGCTTGGCGAGGAGCTTGACAAGGCCATCGCCGACCTTCGATATGGGACGGTTGCGATCAACGCCTGGACCGGAGTGGGGTTCCTGACGGGAAGGGCGGCGTGGGGCGCCTATCCGGGTCAATCACTCGACGACGTCCAATCCGGCATCGGAGTCGTTCACAACGCTTTGTTGTTTGACCGACCCGAAAAGTCGGTGGTCAAGGCCCCGTTCAGACCATTCCCCAGGGGTGTCAGGCATGGCAGTTTCTACCTCTCGCCCCGCCCACCGTGGTTCGTGACCAACGACACCGCGCAGACAACGGCCAAGCGCCTCACGTACTACGCCGGGGACGGGAAGGTCACCCGGTTCCCGGGCATATTCGCCTCCGCTCTGCGCGGCTAACGGAGTCGGAGAAACACCCGGTCGCCCCATGGATCTAGAAATCATCGAGAGGGGTAATTCGACAAGCTCCCACCCCACCCTGCTCTTTGTCCACGGTTTCTGGCAGGCGGCGTGGACGTGGGACGAGTTTGTGATGCCTCAACTCGAAGGACGGGGGTACCACTGCCTGGCGGTGAGTCTGCGAGGTCACGGGGGGAGTGAAGGCAAGATACGGGGGTCTTCAATCGCCGACTACGTCGCCGATGTCGGGTCGGTGGTGGGCACCCTCTCAGAGCCGCCGGTGATCATCGGCCACTCAATGGGCGGATTCACCACCCAGCACTACTTGGCCGCCGGTAACCCGGCGAGAGCCGTGGTGCTGGTCTCGCCGGTTCCGAGGAAAGGCGCGTGGGGCGCAACATGGAAGCTGGCGAGCAAACACCCCCTTGTTTTTGGGAAGATCAATCTGACCCTCGACGTCGGCCCTGCCGTTGAGACCAGAGATCGCGCCCATGAGTTCCTGGTCGCGTCTTCGTTTCCG
>QIDW01000130.1 GCA_003230435.1 Acidimicrobiia bacterium
TCGAGACGATGTGTGTCGGTGGTGGTCAGGGGATGGCGATGATCGTGGAGCGTCTCAACTAGCGAACAGTTTTCCCCGGATTTGCGTATATATCAGGGGGGCCGGTCCATTGATGTTGCCCCTCGGGGAGTCTTAGGTAGGTCCATCCTGCTTTGTGACGGCCGACGTGGTCGTACCGGCACAGGGGTTTATTGTTTTCGACGCTGGTTTCTCCGCCCTCTGACCAGGGTGTGCGATGGTCAATGTCGCATTGGGCTGCCGGCATGCGACATCCCAGGAAGACACAGGTGGGGTATCGGGCGTGGATTTGACGTTTCTGGCTGGTGGTGGGCCCGATGTTGCCGTGTTGGTCGGTGACGGTGGTTCGCCATTGGGAATCTGTTTGGGTTTTGGCGACCTGACGTGCGATGTGGGCGATGACCGGCCCGTATCCGGCTAGTTCTCCTGGTGTTTCGGATAGTTCGGTGAGGGTTTTGAGGTCGACGTGAATGTCGACCATGCCCCTTGGACGTTGGACCGAACCTGAGTGGTTGCCGTCCAACAGGTCGAGGAAGACGTCCATGCGTAGTTGATCCATGGTCCGGCCCTCGCCGGCCCTCTTCAGGCTGCGTGCCAGCCCGTTGATCTTGCGGCCGATGGCGGCAGCGCGATCGATCGGAGCGCCATATGCATGGAAGTCTGCGGTTCCGTCAACAGTCGGCTCGATGACCATGCGACGATCCTCGACCGCGTTCTCCACGCGTTGCTGGGCATCCTCAGGGTTGGTTCCGATACAAAGCCGTCTGATGCGGGCTCGCAGCTGTCCCGTCGTCAGGCCCGACGCCGAAACAAGCACCCGGTCGACCACGATACGGGCAGTGTGGTCATCGAGGTGGTCGGTGCCACGTGCGATCTCCCGTGCCTTGCGTAGATCGATATCGCCCGAGTTCAGGGCATCCCAGACGGCGGGGAGACGTTCGACCAGGTCGTAGGCAAACCCGAGTTCGCTGTCGGCGGCTCTTCTGGTGAGGGTAAGAGCGGCCCGAAGTTCGAGGTTGGTGTACTCAAACCACTGCTCAGACCGCAAAGGCGGCCCATTTTCATCGGTGGGGACAGCCGTGGCCACCTCTCTGATCGAGCGGTAGTAGCCGGCCTGGTCGTGTGACACCTGATGGGCCCAGGCTCTCATCACGATGACCGCGCCATGGCCGTTCAGCCTGGAAGAGTCGATCGATGAGAGAACGGCCGAAAGATGGGGACCCGGGATCCACTCATCCAGGTCGGTGGGAATCAGCTGCCGATCCGACTCCGTCTCATCCCAGGCGGCCAATCCGGCGGCGGCCAGCGACTCGAGCTCTGGGCCGGTGAGCAGCGACGGCAGGTCGTAATCGAACATATGTTCTACTGTACAAGACCCCACAGACAGATCCCAGGGGGTCGTCAATGCCTCGAGTTCTCGGTCGGTGAGCCTCGTTGAGTGGGCCGTGCAATACTCTTTGGTCCCGACCTCGAGAGGGCGAGATGTACGAATTGATACCCGGCTGCACTCACCAGGATAAGGACGAGTCTGAAGAGAAGCTACGCGAGCGAGCCGCTGCTCATCTCGAAGCGCACCACAACCTCGATCAGTTCAACCAACCGATCACCGAGGTATTGAGACACACTGGAATCACATTCATCCGACCGGTCTAGTGCGCCGCCCTTCGTCGTGAGAGTCAACGTCGTCACCATGTTCCCGGAGTGGTTTGATGGACCGCTCAGTATCTCCATTGTGGCCCGGGCCATCGAAGACGGTGCGCTTGTCGTCGAGCTGGTAGACCTCAGAGAGCATGGCCTCGGCAGGCACCGTCAGCTCGATGACTCACCATTCGGCGGCGGGCCGGGGATGGTGATGATGATCGAACCTCTTGCGGCGGCTCTGGAGCCATTGAAGGACACTCACCGTGTCCTATTCACGCCGTCGGGGGAACCAATGTCGCAGGAGACTCTTGATCGCTGGGCCGAGACCAATGAGGTGACTTTCGTGTCTGGCCGTTATGAAGGTGTTGATCAACGGGTGATTGACAACTTCATCGACGAGGAGGTCAGTCTCGGTGACTACGTGCTCGCCGGTGGAGAGGTCGCCGCGGCCGCTGCCATCGAAGGCATCGCCCGTCTCCTTCCAGGTGTCGTTGGCAATCCGGAGTCCACCGAGAAGGAGTCATTTCGCGATGGTCTCCTGGAGGAGCCGGTCTATACCAGACCTGCTGATTTCGAAGGTTGGACCGTGCCGGAGGTGCTGCTCAGCGGAGACCATGGGAGAATCGAGGAATGGAGGTCGCAGCAGAGAGTCGAGCGGACACGCCAACGTCGACCGGACCTTCTCCGGAATCGCAAGGATCCCGATACCTGATAGAATTCGGGTCTCGAATCCCGTCTACCGCCTTCTGGACGCGTCTAGGAGTTTTCCATGAACGATCTTCAAGCTGTTGAGAGCGCGCACGTCCGCGACGACATCCCTGAGTTTCGCGCCGGCGACAATGTCAAGGTGAATGTCCGGGTCATGGAGGGTGGTCGCGAGCGCATTCAGGCTTTTGAGGGCATGGTCATTGCTCGCAATGGCACAGGTGCGCGTGCCTCCTTTACCGTTCGCAAGCTGAGCTTTGGAGTAGGGGTTGAGCGGGTGTTCCCGGTCAACGCCCCCATCATCCAGAACATCGAGGTCCTGCGACGTGGCGACGTACGTCGCTCCAAGCTTTACTTCCTGCGTGATCGGGTTGGCAAGTCAGCCCGGATCAAGGAGCTCCGCGACTGAGTTTGGAGACTCCAGACACGCACGTGCAGAAGGAATCTGACGACACGTCGGCACGTTCGCGCAAGCGCTCTTTTTGGGCGGAGCTTCCCGGTCTGCTGTTGACAGCGCTCGTTATCGCGGTCGTCATCAAGACTTTCCTCGTCCAACCTTTCTGGATTCCATCCGAGTCGATGCTTCCCACGATCGAGGTGAACGACCGCGTGATGGTCAACAAGCTCGCGTTCAATTGGGGAGAACCCGAGAGAGGAGACATCGTCGTCTTCCGTGACCCGGCCGAGCCCGATATCGAGCAGTCGATTCCCGAAGCGGTGGTCCGGTCGGTGTTGGAAGCGGTCGGTGTCCGTACCCGAGGTCGGGACGATCTGATCAAACGAGTGATCGGATTGCCGGGCGAGTCAGTGGAGATCCAGGGCAATCACGTGGTGATCGACGGGAGCCTGATATCCGAGCCCTATTTGAGCGAGAACGTGAGCATGGCCGACGAGGGCCCTTTCGCGGTCGGCGCCAACGAGGTGTTTGTCATGGGAGACAATCGCCAATTCAGCTTCGACAGCCGACGTTTTGGGCCTATCGGATATGACGATCTCATCGGGCGCGCCTTCATCACTATCTGGCCGATTTCCAACTTTGGAGCCCCCTAAGAGCGACAGACCACTGGAATCTGTCACCCACTCTGCGTATGTGTTAGATCGGGTTCTGGCATATGATCGACAGGTCCCTTTGTGTGACGAGGAGAGATGGAAGAAGACCTGGAGCGCTACGAGTCCGAGGTAGAGCTGAAGCTTTACAAGGAGTACCACGACGTCCTTCCGATGTTCACGTACGTAGTCGAGACTGAGCGTCGCTTCTATCTGGCCAATGACGTGAACATTGATGTTCGGGAAGTCAATGGCTCGGTCTACTTCGAAGTGGAGATGAAAGACGCATGGGTATGGGACATGTTCCGTCCGGCCCGATTCCTCGAGCACGTCCAGGTGCTCACTTTCGGGACGTCAACGTGGAAGAGCTGGAAAAGGCGGAGCTCTCGATCTAGCACCACCAAAAGACCCTCGTCGGGTCCTGGGGGAGTTTGGTGAGAAGCTGGCTGCCTGGTTCCTGACTGACCACGGCCTCGATGTCGTTGGCGCCAACCTCCAGATCGCC
>QIDW01000131.1 GCA_003230435.1 Acidimicrobiia bacterium
GCAAGGTTGGTGTAGATGCGATCCACTACCGCCGGGCCTGTCAAAGGGTACGTACAGGATTCCACGAGTTTCGGTTCCCCGGTCGCCGTACAGTGCTGAGTGATGACGTGGATCGTCTTCACCCCGGCGACGAGATCCATCGCGCCGCCCACGGCGGGGATCGCGTCCGGCGCTCCCGTCGACCAGTTGGCAAGGTCGCCCCGTTCAGAAACCTGGAGGGCGCCCAGCACGCACAGATCGTTGTGACCCCCACGGATCATCACGAAGCTGTCTGCGTGGTGGAAGAAGGACGACCCCGGCACAGCCGTGACCTGGCGTTTGCCGGCGTTGATCAGTTCCGGGTCACCCATCCCCGGCTCTGGCGACGGACCCATGCCGAACCGCCTGGAGAACTCCGACTCGTTCTTCTTGACTCCGCCAGTGACCATGACCAAAGCAGGCCCGGGTAGTCCGGGTGCCGCCCGGTCTTGAAGGCAGAACAGCCGGTGTTGACAGTTTGCGGTGTTTTGTTCGAGCTTCATGCCAGCCTGTCATATCCCCAAGCATGGCCTGGTAACGGAGGGACAGATTCCGATAGTGAAGACCAGGACGCGTTGAGGAGGAGTAGAAGGTTGGTTGTTGGAGAGTCAGGGCGCTAGTGCGCCTGAGGCCAGGCGAATGCAGATCAACGCGACCACAAAGTGGGCAGGGTATAACCTCAGGCCGGTGGCTTTCTCATGCGGTTCAGAACTCCTTGGGCGTAGAGGATCAGCTCATCGCGAGGAGGCAGCAGGATTGAGTCCGACCCATGCACTTCTTGGGCGATGTCAGCCGCCTCTTCAGCTGTGTTGATCCCGAGCTCCCGGAACAGCAAGATCAAGTCGTGGAGGTCCTGTGGTCTTCCGGCAGAGATCTTCATGGTCAGCAAGTATCGAGGTGATGCCACGCTGACCTCCAGCCCGGGGACCGAGTAAGTCCTTGCCTGGGCGTCGTGGCCCGGTGGCATGAATGCTCGAACGCGGTCGCTCAACCAGTTCGAAGGCAGGCCGCGCTCAACTGCCATCGCAGTCGCTTCCTCGCGCACCGTGTCAGCGGGGCCGAACAGGGCGTCAATGTCTCGAGTCGCCCGCCTTTGTGGAAACTCAAGAGCTACAGCCGCTCCGCCTGCCACATATATGGTCCCCGTGACCTCCCGAGCCAGGAGCCGACGCCCCAACTCCTCCAGAAGTTCATGAATTTCGTCGGAGCCAAACTCAACTTCAACACTCATGCTGCGCCCAGAGCTCTCTCGTCCAGCCAGATGCCCTTGCTCGCAAGTTCAAGAGGAGTTCTCTGAATGGTCAGAGGGATCAGCGTCTCGTCGACAAGGGCAGGGAACCACCACGGCTCGAGACCTTCGACATCTGTCCACCTCGGAGCGCCAACACCTCGCAATCGACACTCTCGTGCGACGGCAGAAGCGAGCAGAACATCCCAGCGACGATCACCCGTTGAGGGGGGCGTTTGCAGAAACCGAACGATGTCCGCAGGCTCCGTCAAGGAACGGGCATCAAACAAGGCCTTGGCCAAGATGCGTAGAGCAAAGAGCTCATCACCCCGCTTGAGCTCGGCCGAGATCGTCTCAGCAATATCCGACGCCGTCAGCCAATCGCGCGGATCGCCGGAGAATTCCCGAAGAAGATCATCCATGAGAAGCAATCCACGCTCGGCCTCTGACGTGTCATCGGAACCAGCCATGTCCGCCGCAACGAATGCAAGTGGCATGGCGTCGTGCTCAACGCGAGTGGTTAATTCACTGACACGAAGCACAAGGCAGCCAGAGTCGTCCGGGACCATGGGAAAGCCTTCCCTTATCCACTCAAACCTGTCGGGGGTGACGTAACCCTCCATGCACTGCCGGTCGGTGCCCGGTCCGCCCACAACGCCACTAGTTCGGAGATAGGGCCGCAATGCTTTGAGTACCTTCGCACTCGCCCGGAATCGGTGAATGCCGGCGCGATAGCGCACAGCCCAAAGAAGCCCGCTTGGACGCAATGAGAGAAGATGCCGACGGATGCGTGATGGCTGGTGGTCGGCCAACCAATCGGGCGTCTCACCGGTGGAAAGAGTCCACAACGCCCCCCACATGGCACTCTCTGCCCACGGTCGACCTCGCCGAGTCGACCCGGCAAGCGGAATCTCCATCAACTGGTCAATGATCGACGCCATGACAGTAATTGTCATTGTAAAACCTATTAATGTCAAGGGGAAGAGAGAACCCACGAAGAACCAATAGGTTGATGGCCTTCGCCGTTTCTTGACCAAGCACTCCCCCAACCGCACTACCAACCTAAGAACAGCTGACGGGTCACGGCGACTGCAACAACTTTCAATTTTGTGGTGAGCCGGCTGCCAGGGCGTAGGGGTCGGTTTGGATGTCCCGGATTGCCTCGTCGATCGGCTCGATCAGCTGGTGGTCGTCATCACCGTTCAGCTCGCTCACCCTGGCCAGCTGGCGAGCCCACCGCATCGTTGAACACGGTGACGGTCTTACCCAGCGCGGATCCGATTCCTCTGATATGGCCTACGAACACTGACATGCGCCGATGCAGCTCGCGGGCCTCATCGAGAATCTGGTCGGCGTGTTGGAGTGCCCGATGTTCGGTCATCAACGAAGCGACATTCATCAGCAGGGCAAACAGCGTCGTTGGCCCTGCTATCACGACCCTCTTCTCGAGGAGCTTTTCGATGACTTCGGGATGAGCTGCTGCAGCCGCCTCGTAGACCGCCTGGGACGGGAGGTACATGACGACATAACCAGCCGATGCCAGATCTCCGTAGCCCCTGGCGATGAGGTCTTTCGCAACCCGCTCCAGCTCTTTGCCCTGCTCGACGAGGAGAGCTCGTCGTTCGTCCGGGTCGTCAGTCGCCAGGGCCTCGTTGTAGCGGACCACTGGGAACTTGGAGTCGATAACGATATTCCGGTCGCCGGGAAGATGAACTACGGCATCTGGTGTGCCCTCACCGGAGTGGAATTGGGCCGTGTAGTCCCGTCCTTCAACAAGCCCCCCTGACTCGAAGATCCGCAGCATCGAGATCTCACCCCAGCTACCACGGGCCCGGTCGTTGGTGAACAAAGTGGCGATGCTCTGCATCTGCTCTCCGATTCCCTGAACCTGTTTGTCGAGGGCAGCCTCACGGCCGGTCACCGACTGCTGCAGAGCCGACAACTTCATGTCGAGTTGAGACACCTTCTCGTCGAGAGCTCCTCCTCGGCCGGCAAGAGACAGCTGCATATCCGTCAAGGCGTCAGTCACCGAGTTGTCGACACCACGGGCACGGGTCCGAACCACCAAGATCGCCAGAACGATCACGGCGATCACCGTCACCGAAGCAACAACCAACGAAACGATTTCAAGTGTCATTTTCTCCTCCTCTGAATGTCACAGTTCTCACTATGCCGGGAGGGTGTGACATTTAATTTGGCCTCTTCGAGGAACTCGGCGCCGAGCTTCGACCAGACCTCTCAACGACTTAGCCGGAGCGTCACGCGGAGTGCACTGACCAGGCACTTTGCACGTCCGTGTCAAACCCGCCGCGACAACTAGGCCGTGTTGACAGGCTTTCGCAGCGCTGACGGCAAACGCCTTCCTGTCAAACGCGAGCGAGTCGCTACTACGAAAGTTGACTGAGCCGGTCCCTGATCATTGTGTTCAACACTCCGACCATTGGACCGTGGCTTCCGGCCATGGAGGCGAGGGCGGCTTGAGCGTATGCATTGCCACCTGGTCGAGGCTTGAGTCGGACCATTGCAGGGAGGCCATAGCGGAGAAGGCTCCAGTTCGCCCATACCCTTGCAGTTCGTCCGTTGCCGTTGGCGAATGGGTGTATCCGCACCCACTCGCCATGAGCAGAGGCCACGAGTGTCAGAACTGAACCGAGAGTTCCGGCATCGGTTGGAACCTCCCCGGGAGCCAGCCGGGCGTCCAGTACGGCCACTGCCTCCTGGATCCGTGCTTCGAACCGTGACAACTCCCTGGGAACTTCTCGTGCGCGTATGCCTGCGTGCACCCCTACGACCACCTCGTAGTCGACGAGTTCGGGAAAAGACGGATCTGAGTCCCGCACCTCACCGGCGTAGTAATCCACAGGGAGGCTGCATCCCTCGAACAATCCCCGATGCCACTCCTGAGCGAGTGCAACCGATGGAATCTCACGGTTGAATGCGCTCTCAACCGCCTGCTCCAGGACCAGCCGAGAGTTTTGAAGAATCCGATTCTGATCGTCGGGATCGTCAGTGTTCCACGGGATCGGCAAAGATCTCCCCCACCCCCGCAGAATCCGCAACGGGTACCGACCTGGATCGAAGCGGATCGCGTTGTAAGGCTTCGCCCTCAGCGAAAGCGGCGATATCGCCTTCGAGATCAGACTGGCTGTAATCCCAGGAGCGCAAAGCCTCCACCGTGTCCATGAGCTCCTGTTCGAGGTCAGTGGCCAGGAAATCGAGCTCCCGCTCTATTGCCGCTTCGGCAATCTCATTCATCGAAGAGCCAATCAGATCAGAGACCCGCTTCAAGCGTCTGTGAGTGGTGGAACTTTTGAATCGGAGCGTGAAAACTGGACGTCTCGTAACTGCCATGGTGCACCTTTCCTAGCAGTGATGTCAATACTTTCATATGATAGCACATACCCCGGCCTGCCTCCGAGACTGGCTAAATCGCGCAAACCAGACACTCTGCGTCATGTCAAACCACGAAGAACTAGGTGGTGTTGGGGGCTGGTTGGAGGATCATCTTGCCTTTCGGGCGACGATAGGTCATAATTATGACCTATGAGCGAAGTGCTGCCCTTCTCCGAGGTCAAGGCCCATCTCTCCGAGTTAGCCGACCGGGTTGAAATCCAACACGACCGAATAATGGTCACTCGCAACGGCCGCCCTTCCTTCGTGCTGATGAGTCCCGACGATCTCGAATCTTTGGAGGAGACCCTCAACATCGTCCGAGACGACGAATTGATGGAATCGTTGAGACGTTCGCGTGATGAGGCCGCTCGAGGCGAGAGGCTTCGACTCAAAGATCACGTGTAGGAAACCCCTGTGTATGAGGTTGAAATCACCCCAGAGGGTTTGCGCCATCTGAACCGATTGCCCGATAAGGTCCGCGAAGCTGCATTGGCGACTGTATTTGGCCCTATCGCAGAGAATCCTCAACGACTCGGAAAACGTCTCCTCGGCGAACTCGAACATCTCCATTCAGCTCGTCGTGGCGATTACAGGATCATCTACGAAATCCTTGAAGACGAGAAGACCGTGCTGATACACCGAGTCCAACATCGCCGAGACGTATACCGACCCCGATGACTCACACCGGGGAAGAAGTAGGTGGTGTTGGGGTGGGAAGGCCCGTGATCGTTGGGGATTTGAGTGGTTAGGTCCGTGAGGTCAAACGGGCGTCAAACCGGGGCAAACCTCGCTAATCAGTCCGCTAGGTCGAAGCCACGCGATTGTCGCAACCGGTCACGGTGCAAACCAAACGCAATCCTCATCGGTTGATAGTCAAGATGCTGTCGACAAACCCAATGACCGCTGCCTCTACTTCGGATTCGCTTCCAGGGAGGCGACCACCGAGCTTCTCCGCGACCCAGTCGGAAAGAACGGTCGAACCCAAATACTCAACCCAAAACGAACGCTGCAAATAGCCCTGCGCCGCCGTCAGAACCTGATCGCGTGTGATGGGAGCCCAGATGCTTATGCCGTCAGGTGGGTAGTCAGGCTCGTTGTCCCCAGCAATTCCCCACCAGGCCTCATCCACCGCTCGGTCGACGAAGGACGTTCCTTCATCTGCCCCAGAGACGGGATGCCTTTGCGACCCGAGCGACTATTTCCTGGTGTTTCAGGATCTCTCAGACCTTCTGAAGGAGATTTATTCGCCGCAATTGAGGACCGCGGTCCACACTACCCCGTGCACGAACACCATCCTTCGAGTCCAAGAGTCACCAGCCACCGTGCGTCTCAACTCCTGACGCCTTGACCACCCGTTAACGTCGCAACATGCCAGTGTCGATAGTCCTCGCCGAGGATGCCTTCATCGTTCGCGAGGGAGTGAAAATGATCCTCGAACAAGCCGGCTATGACCTTCGGGCGGCAGTCGAGGACTACGACGGACTAATGGCCGCTGTTGAAGAACACAGCCCCAATGTGGTCATCACCGACATCCGAATGCCACCCACACGTACCGATGAAGGTGTTCGGGCCGCCCGCGAGATTCGGCAAGCACACCCCGAGATCGGCGTCGTTGTCTTGTCCCAATATGTCGAGCCCGACTATGCACTCAAGTTGTTCGAGGCCGGCGCTGAAGGCCTCGCCTATGTGCTCAAGGAGCGGTTGGGTGACATCGGACAGCTCGAACATGCGATAGATGAAGTCAATGCGGGAGGTTCGGTCTTAGACCCGCGGGTTGTGGATGCACTCATCGAGGGAAGGACCCGACCCGAGTCTCCGGTCAACAGGCTCACCGAGCGGGAGAGAGAGGTTATGACCGCGATCGCCGAGGGAAATAGCAATTCTGCCATCGCGGAAAAACTGTTCCTCTCCGAGAGGGCAGTCGAGAAAAACATCAACTCGATCTTCACAAAACTCGACTTGCTTCCCGATAAAGACGTAAATCGGCGGGTTCGCGCCGTCCTCACGTTTCTCGCTGATGGGCCGGGCTGAAGTGTGGTTTTCCCCACTAGCGGGCGGATGGCTCCCATATAGAGAAGTGACCTTGTGGCGCTCACAATGAAAGCATGGAAGGGATCACAACCGACGTTGCCGTCCTCCTCGTCGACGACCAGGAGTCTTTTCGTTCAGCCGCTCGACTCGTCGTCGAATTGACCGATGGCTTTCGGCTCGCTGCCGAAGCAGAAACAGCAGAAGACGGATTGGATCTTGTGAGCCAAATTCAACCTGACCTGGTGCTGATGGACATCAACCTGCCCGGGATCGATGGGCTCGAGGCAACACGAAGAATCACGAAATTACACCCTGAGGTCAAGGTGATAGTCCTTTCCACCTATGAGGCTGCAGAATATGAGCCTCGGGCACTGCAAGCCGGGGCCGTCGCCTTTATCTCGAAATCGGAGTTCGAGCCGGGACGACTCGCTGAAGTATGGAGAAACGGTAGCTAGGACACCGTGACCGCATGTGGGATTCGGCCCGTCACCGTGGTCCCTTCATCGCCGGAGTCGATCGTCAGCGTTCCCCCGATCGCATCGAGTCGATCGCGCATGTTCTGCAATCCCGAGCCACCGTTGCTGGCGGCGAACTCAAACCCGGGTCCGGAGTCAGTAACCGAAAAACTCAAGACCCCATCTCGGTCGTTCAAGTCGATCTCTATGGGGCCGGCAGCATGTTTCACCGCGTTGGTCACGGCTTCCGATACATCGAAATAGATGGCAGCTTCGATCTCCGCCGAATATCGCTCCAACTCAGTTTTAGTGACGATGACATCGACTGGTGCTGAGGCGGCCAAAGCCGAGATCGCCGCGCCCAGCCCATCGCTAACCAGTACCGGCGGGTATATTCCCTTGGCCAACAGTCGCACCTCATCGAGAGCGTCCTGAGCTTCTCCGCTTAGACCTTCGAGCAGTTGTTTCAGCTCGACCGCATCGTGTTTTCCAGCTATCTGGGCCGCCAGTCCGATCTTGACCTTCAACGAGACGATCAGTTGCTGAGCGCCATCGTGCAGGTCGCGTTCGAGACGTCGCCGTTCGTCATCTTGGGCGTCGACGAGTCGGGTTCTGGATTGTTCCAGTTCTGCGGCACGTCGTGCCAGCGAATCGTTGAGACGTCGGTAGCCCAGCACCGCGCCGGCGGACCCGGCCAAATCAGCCACCAGGGCGCGTTCGGCTGTTGACATCGCCGAACCTCGGGGCTTGACCACCTCGAGGGCACCGACGACATCACCGTCGTGACGGACGATGAATGTCGCATCATCGTCGACGTCAAGGACAACGTCCACGCCAAAATCATCAGGCGCAGTGGCTATCGGCTCCATGGATTCTTGTGAGCCAAGCCATACGGTCGCCCGGTCCGCTCCCGTTCCGTCACGAAGCAACTCTGACAATCGTTCCAAGATGCCTTCACCCTGCTCGGACTGGGCCAGGCGCCGGGTCAGATCCGAGAGAACCTCATAAGGCGTAGCGCGATTTCCATAGACGAGGCGGTTGGCCCACCGCTGGGCGATGTGTCTCACAGGTTCAAAAGCGACGGCGATGACTGCTGTGGCCACAATCGGCAACGCCGACCCTTCTCCGCCGATCAGCTGACCCAAACCGACAACTACAAGAGCGTACGTGAGAGTGATGAACCCGGCCAGAAGTGCCAGCACCACGGTGCGGCTGACGACAAGGTCCACGTCATAGAGCCGGTACTTGAGAACGGCAATGCCAATGGCGGCCGGCAGTAGGCCGAACCCGATGCCAAAGATCACATCTTGCCACGACCCGTTCTCGACGGCGAGTGTCCCAGCAGTGACCTGGGCGATGACGACGGAAAAAACTAAAAACCCTCCGGCGTAGGCGAGCCACTTGATCTGAAGTGTCTCTTCGCCAGTCGACCTGCGGTACCGAACTACAAGTGAAGTCGACGTCAAACACAATCGTCAAGACTTCGCCGTACGGTTCTGGTGCCAGACGGAGAGGGTTACCGATAAGCGAATTCTCGGTGTCGCCTCCCCAACCACCGTTGAGCATGGTCGCCAGGACACCAACCGCGGCAGAACCGAGCAGAAACCACAGGGCTTTTCTCCACCGAGGAGAGACCAAATCCCCATGCGGAAACCGGAGGAGGCCAATGAACAGGGCGATGAGGGCGAGTATTTGTAGTGAGTCTCCTATCCCCTCCAGCCAACCGGCAAGGACAGGATCCGATTCGATGGTGGCCACCACA
>QIDW01000458.1 GCA_003230435.1 Acidimicrobiia bacterium
AATCAATGATCGAGTTCAAGAACGTAGACGTGACCTACCCCGGTGGCCTCAAGGCGTTGAAGGACGTCAGCCTCACCATCGACGATGGGGAACTTGTTGTTGTGGTTGGGCTATCCGGCGCCGGCAAATCAACGATGTTGCGAGCGATCAATGGCTTTGTCCCCATCACCGCCGGCTCGGTGATCGTGAATGGTGTCCAGGTCGAAAGTGCGAAACCAAAGGAGCTGCGCGCTCTCAGGTCCGGCATCGGGATGATCTTCCAGACATTCAATTTGGTGAAACGCACCACCGTCATCAACAACGTGCTGATGGGTCGCCTGGCTTACGTGCCGCGCTGGCGTTCTCTGTTTGGGGCTTGGCCAGCCGATGAAAGAGAGAGAGCCATTCAGGCGCTGGAAAGAGTCGAGATCGTCGAAAAGACATACGTGCGGGCATCTGATCTGTCGGGTGGCCAGCAGCAGCGGGTGGGCATCGCCCGGGCCCTCGCCCAGGATCCGAAGGTGCTCCTAGCCGACGAGCCAGTCGCTTCGCTCGACCCCGTCACCTCGCACACGGTGATGCAGGACCTTCGTCGAATAAACCGCGATCTCAACATCACAACGCTGATCAATCTCCATTTCCTCGACCTCGCGCGCAGTTATGGCAAACGTCTGATCGGGTTGCGAGACGGCGAGCTGGTCTACGACGGCGACATCGAGGACGTCTCCGACGAGACGTTCAGAGGGATCTATGGCAGGGCTGTAACACCGGACGACCTGCTCGAGGGCGCCGAGTGACCAACGGCAGCGCCCGACCGACCCCACCACGCAGGGCGTCGGGCCTTCTACTCCCACTCACCGTGGCAGTCATCGGAGCAGCAGTCGGAGGTCTGACGGCAGGAGTGGCAGCGGGCGTCTTGTGGGGCCTGATCGCCGCAGCAGCACTCATCGTCGGGCTTCGCCTCGCCGACATCAAGCTCGTAGCATGGGAGACGGCGCTGGTGGCCGTTGGCTTCGCCGTCTCAACGACTCTCACCGTGAGGTTGCTCCCCGAGGCTCTCGAGATTCTCACGCCCTGGCTGTCGGTGCGGTTGGCCGGTGTTTGGTTGCTCTCGGGACTGGCGATTGGCGTCATAGTCATGCGACGGAGCCGCCCCACCACGGCCGCGAACGTCGCCCTCTTGTGGGCCGGTGCCGGCGCACTCATCGGGCCTCTCGGGGTGAGTCTCGGCGTGATCGATGACGGTATGGATTCGCTCGGCACTGATGCATACGTCGTTGCATCACTGATTGTCGTCTTGATAGGCGGAAGTGCGGCCATCTCTGCGGTCAGCGGTGTTCGCTCCATCGTGATCGGCTCGACAACGCTGATGATCACCTGGTTCGCAGCATCTCAGATCGGATTCACCATCGGCGGGCTGGTTGAGAACTTTGCGAATATCGCGAACGTGCCCGATTTCTGGCCAGGGCACTTGGTGGTGGCTCCCCAGTTGGGACTTCGGATCGCCTTTCCTTCCCAGCCCTCTCATCGAGACCTTCCGGATCGCAATCCTCGCCGCTGTCACCGGTTGTCTCGTGGCGCTTCCTGTCGCGTTCATGGCTTCGACGATGACCACTCCCAACCGGATCACGTACTTCCTCGACAAGAGCTTCATGAACGTCATCCGAACGATCCCCGATCTGTTCTGGGCGATGCTCTTCGTCGCAGCGGTCGGCGTCGGACCGTTAGCCGGTGTCCTTGCCCTGTTTTTCTTCTATCGACTCGGTAGACCCCGGGCCGTTGGAGGCAGCTCGCGCCACAGGTGGATCGCACTTCCCCGCGGTACGCGTGTCGGTGTTCCCCCAGGTCCTACCCAACTACGTCGCCTACGCCCTCTACATTTTTGAGATAAACATCCGTGCGTCGGTTGTTCTCGGCCTCGTGGGAGCAGGTGGCATTGGCCGGGTTCTGGAGGCACAACGTGCCTTCTTCCAGTTCGATCGGGTGCTGGCAGTTGTCATCATCATCTTCGTGATCGTGTTCCTCATCGAGCAGGTCAGTGTCGGTCTTCGACGGAGGTTGGTGTGACCACGCCGACAATGACGACAGAACGGCCGGAGGCACGTCCGGAACGCCCGCTAAGACCCCGGCTGGTGCGTTGGGGGATAACGGCGGCCATTCTCATTCCGACCCTGTGGTCGGTGCTCGGCCTCGACGTCTCCTTGGAGCAGGTGCTGAGTGCACCGGCCGACATCTGGGCCATCTTCAGGCTGATGGTTCCGCCGGACTTCAGCCCCGAGGCCATCGAACGGGCACTCCCCAAGATCATGGAGTCTTTGTGGATCGCCTGGGTTGGAACACTGATCGGAGCCTTCTTCTCGTTCTTCCTCGCGTTCCTGGCCGCGACCAATGTCACGCCCAAATGGCTTTCGACCTCGGTCAGACAGCTTCTCAACGCAATACGCGCCGTCCCCGAGCTGCTGGTCGCGATGGTCCTGATTCCGGTCACAGGTCTCGGCGCATTCACTGGAACCCTCGCTCTTGGCATCCATTCGATCGGCACGCTCGGCAAGCTGTCTTCAGAGGTGATCGAAGGAGCTGACGCCGGACCGGTGGAGGCGGTCTCCTCGGTGGGCGGAACAAAAGTGGAGGAGATGAGATTCGGACTGGTGCCTCAAGTGATGCCAAGCATCGTCGCCTACTGGCTGTATCGATTTGAGATCAATATCCGCGCTTCGGCTGTCCTCGGCGTCGTGGGCGCGGGAGGCATCGGCGCTGAGCTCGTCGCCCAACTCCGTTTCCGTGACTTCTCCAGAGCCGGGACTGTTCTCTTTCTCACCGTTCTCATCGTCCTGTCGATCGATACCATCTCGGCCCGAGTCAGACGGAGGATCATCTCCGGTCGAGCCGAACGTGGGCCGGTAGCGAGCTTCATGGCAATGACGTGGTGGCAGCGCGTGTTGACGTCGGTGGTCGTGATCGCCGGGGCCGCGTTCGTCATCTTCATCCTGTACCAGTACCAGCAGGCGCTAATTGCCTGAGAACGTGATGCTGCGACGGACACGTGAAGACCGGGAGCGGCTCGAACACGAATTGCTGGCGTCGGCTGCCACCAAAGCCGACGAGTCGAAGGGTCGAGAGGAAGACGAGAGTCCGGATGAGTACCGCACAGCCTTCGAGCGGGACCGCGACCGCGTTGTCCACAGCAAAGCGTTCCGACGATTGAAGCACAAGACACAGGTGTTCCTCAACCCCGACGGCGACCACTTTGTCACCCGGATGACACACACGATCCAGGTGACACAGGTGGGACGGGCAATAGCGCGTGGGCTGGGTCTCAACGAAGACCTGACCGAAGCGATATGCCTCGCCCACGATGTCGGTCACTCGCCGTTTGGACACACAGGAGAAGATGCTTTGGCCCCCTTCGTTGAAGGCGAGTGGCTGCACTCGGCTCATGGAGTGCGCACGTTGTCGCTTCTCGAGCCCTTGAACCTCACCCATGAGGTTCTGGACGGAGTTCGGGCACACACCTGGAAGATCGAACCACCACCGCAGACGCCGGAAGGCCGGCTATGCCGGTATGCCGACCGCATTGCCTACCTCACCCATGATGTGTCCGATGCGCTGCGCGCAGGCGTGCTCGAGTACCACGACCTCCCCACAGCTACCTTGACCACCTTTGGCGCCACGTCGAGGGAGTGGATTGGAGCCATGGCGACGTCGGTTATCGAGACAAGTCATCTGTCGGGTCGAGTCGAGATGGACCCCCGCCATCTGGAGGTAATGATCGCGCTCCGGGACTTCATGTTTGAGCGTGTTTATCTGAGCCGAGAGGCCGAAGCTCAGAAAGAGAAAGCGGTTCTGGTCATTCAGGATTTGGTCAGGTACTACTCGGAGCACCCGGACGAGGTGCCCGACTCATACACGGTGCCGGGCGCCGAACCACTTGCCCGGGCTGTCGACTACGTGGCAGGTATGACCGACCGTTTCGCCATGCGCACCCACGACCGCCTCTACCGCCCCACCTTGTTGGACTAACCCGCGTACCTGAGGTTGTTAAGCCCGTATACGGGCTTAACAACCTCAGGTTCGAGTCAGGTAATCTCCCCGACTCCGTGCTCTCAATCCGAGATCTTCATAAACGCTTCGGCGACATTGTCGCCCTCGATGGTTGCGGCTTCGATGTGCCCCGGGGTCGAATGCTCGGATTCCTCGGACCGAATGGGGCCGGCAAAACCACGACCATGCGGGCCATCTTTGGACTCGTCCGGCCTGACTCCGGCACGGTTTCCTGGGATCAAACCTTGTTAGGTCCCGATGAAAGGCTCAGATTCGGCTACATGCCCGAGGAGCGAGGTCTCTACCCAAAGATGAAGGCCCACGACCAGCTCTCCTATCTGGGGCGACTCCACGGCATGCAACCAGGCAAGGCTTCTGAGGCCGCCGACTATTGGCTTGACCGGCTGGGTCTCGCAGAACGTCGAATGGACCCGGTGGAGGCCCTCTCGCACGGAAACCAGCAGCGTGTCCAGCTTGCCGCAGCCCTGGTTCATGACCCCGAACTACTGGTGCTTGACGAGCCGTTTGCCGGTCTGGATCCCATCGCCGTCGAAACAATGTCGGAGGCTCTGCGCGAGCAGGCGGCCGATGGCAAGGCGGTCGTGTTCAGTTCTCACCAACTCGACCTGGTCGAGGATCTTTGCGAGGACGTAGCCATCATCGCCGACGGGCGGATCGTCCTGGAGGGAACGGTCAGCGACCTCAAGGACGCCGCACCGATTCGGCACTTGGAGATCGAGGTGGATGGGGATGCGGATTCGCTGCTCGCCACTCTCGACGGTGTTCGCAGTACCAAGTTCGACGGCACACGTCACACGGTGATTATCGACGCCGATACCGACCTTCGGGGTTTCCTCGCTCGAGCTCAGGACGCCGGCCGACTCAGGCATTTCTCCTACACCACACCCTCACTGACAGACCTCTTTCGCCAGGCTGTGCAGTGACTTCGTTTGGTGCCCTTTGGGAGATTGCTCGTCGCGAGATCCGTGAGCGTGGACGATCGAAGGCTTATCTCCTGACGAGTCTCATCACGCTGGTCCTCGTGATCGGGATCATTGTCGTCCCAACGTTTTTCGACGGCGGTACCGATGACTACACCGTGGGGTCGATTGG
>QIDW01000071.1 GCA_003230435.1 Acidimicrobiia bacterium
TCTCCACCACGTCGGGGACCAGACCGCTCATCGATCCACCGAGCCTTGCAACCTCTTTGACCAGCGACGAAGAAATAAACCCGTACTCCGGGTGCGTCGGCATGAACACCGTTTCCATGCCAGTCAGATGTCTGTTCATCTGGGCCATCTGATTCTCGTACTCATAATCGTCGACCGCCCGCAAACCTTTGACTATGACATCTGCACCGACTTCCCTCACATGATCGACCAGCAAGCCATCAAAAACAGTGACTTCGACGTCATCGCCGTGGATCTCGCTGATCATCCCGACCCGCTCGTCCACGCTGAACAGAGAGTTCTTGGAAGGGTTGTCGATCACCGAGACAACCACCCGGTCGAACGCGGAAACGACACGATTGATCACATCGACATGCCCGTTAGTCGGCGGGTCGAAACTGCCGGGACACAATGCGGTTGTCATTCTGCGCTTTCTACCTTTTCGTACCTGAGAATTCTGGTATCTCCGTAACGCTTATCGGTGGCAACTCGCCAGTTTTCGGGCACATCAGGGATCCTGTCGGTGTGGCGACGGGAAACCACAACCTCGGCACTCGGCAACAGAAACCGATCGAGGCTCATCAGATCCCTCTCCATGATACCCGTGTCCTGGTCCCAGGGCGGGTCCATGAAAACGAGATGGAACCGGTCGTCGGACCTGGTCAGAAAGCTCTGCACGGTGGCATCGACCACACTCCCGCCCAGGGCGACTGATTCGATATTCGACCTCAAAGCGATCAGGGCCTTTCGCCCGCTTTCGACAAAAACCACCGACTCCGCGCCCCTGGATAACGCTTCCAATCCAAAGGACCCGGATCCGGCGTAGAGGTCGGCGACGGCGGCATCCTCGACCCAGCTTCCGATCGCGGAGAAAACGGCCTCTCGCACCCGATCGGTGACAGGGCGAGTCCCGGCAGTGTCTGGCGCCTTGATCCGCCTCCCCCGAGCAGTCCCGGAGATGATTCTCATGATCCGCGACGGTAGCTAGCTGAAAAAATGCCAATCGACGGAGTCCCCGAGCATTCCCTTGACCTCCTTGACGAGGCGCGCAACTTCACGGTCTCGGCGACACGACGAATACTTTGGCCTGGCTCAGCCCCGCCGCTGGGGCCGGAGAGCTGGTGATGAGCGAGGCTGTGGCAACAGCCGCCGACGTGGATACAACCCGCCCCCTAACATCTCGAACTGGATCTGAAAGGCCAATCTGAGCCCTCCCCGGCATGGATCGAGAAAGCCGCCGATGTCAAGGAGGACAAATGAGCAATCGTCAGATCATCGAGAGTTATTGGAACGCATTTGTGAAAGGGGATCTGGACACAGTCGAGAAACTCGTCCACCCTGACATCGTCGTCACCTACCCACAGTCAGGCGAGGTCATACGGGGTCGCGAGAACTTGATGGCCATGGCCCGCAATTATCCGGTGGCGCTGCCTGAAGGTACCGCCGTCAAACTCGAGGGACCCGACGAAACAGTTTCGGTTTCGCCTTCAATGCCTTTCGGGATGTCTGTAATCACTATCTCGGGTGGTGGTGACATGTTCGTTGGGGAAGCGGTATACGACTACCCCAATGGAGATGTATACAACGTTGCAGTCATCCTCAAGGTTCACGAGGGCATGATCTCTCAGGACACCACCTACTTCGCGACGCCATTCGAAGCTCCTGAGTGGCGTCGTCCTTACGTCGAGGGCTGACACCAAGTTCGGTCAATTGGCCGCTGATTGCTAGCTGACGAATAACCACTCGACGGAGTCCCCGAGCATTCCCTTGACCTCCTTGACGAGTTCAGGGTGGTTGTCCAGATGCGGATCGGCGTCGACGAGACCGAACGCATCTCGCCTCGCTGCAACCAGCAGCTCAAAATCCTCGAGGATGTCGGCCAGTTTCAAGTCTTTGACTCCCGACTGACGGGTGCCGAAGACCGTGCCCTGGCCACGAATAGCCAGGTCCTCCTCGGCGAGCCGGAAACCATCGTTGGTGGCCACCATGGCTGCCAGACGCCCCTCCCCCTCCTCTGTCGTTGCGTCGGCTATCAGCAGGCAAGTACCCGCATGCTCCCCGCGTCCGACTCTGCCTCTGAGTTGATGGAGTTGGCTCAGACCGAAGCGGTCGGCGTCTTCGATGACCATCACAGTGGCGTTGGGGATATCGATGCCTACCTCGACAGCCCGGAAGTCGCTCATCACTGCCTCTTTGTCGGCGGACCGCAACTGACCGTGGATGAGACCGACCCGAAGGTCCGCCAGCAAACCAGAGAGTCGTTTGTGCTCGGCGACAGCGGAGGCTGCCTCCACCTTTGGACTGTCTTCGACCAATGGACAGACGACAAATGCCTGACGTCCTTGAGCGATCTCCTTCTCGATCAGGTTCCAGGCCGTACCTTCCTCCATCTTCGACAGGAGGGTGGTGCCAACAGGAGTGCGTCCCGGAGGCATCTCATCGATGACCGACACGTCGAGATCTCCGTAGAGGGTCATCGACAGGGTCCGCGGGATCGGTGTGGCAGTCATTATCAGAAGGTCGGGCTCCACCAGATCGGCCTTCTCCCTGAGCTGCACTCGTTGCGCAACGCCAAACCGGTGCTGTTCGTCGACCACGGCAACACCAAGGCTGTGGAAGTGGACGCCCTCCTGTATGAGGGCGTGGGTGCCTACCACGAGATCGACCTGACCCGCCGCGATGTCCTCGAGAAGCTCGGCCTTCGTGATGTCGGGCCGGTAGTTGGCAGTGGCGACAGAGCCGGTGAGGAGGGCAAGATGGACTGCCGGCTCTCCGCTGTCAAACAAGCTGTCCATGCCCATCTGGGCCCCGGCTCCCTGAAGACCCGGGGACAAACCAGCCTCGGCTAGAAGCTGACGAACACCCAGATAATGCTGACCGGCCAAAACCTCCGTTGGAGCCATGATGGCTCCCTGCCAACCACCTTCGATACCGTGAAGCAAAGTGGACACTGCAACCACCGTCTTGCCCGATCCGACCTCTCCCTGAAGCAGACGGTGCATCGGGTGTGCCACCTTCAGGTCGGTCTCGATCTCACTCAGAACCCGGGTCTGGGCCGAGGTGAGACTGTAAGGCAGGCCTTGGAGAAAACGGCGCACAAGACCACCAGATACTTCGTGTGCCACACCGGTTGCCTCCATCATCTGCTTGCGCTTCTGGACGGCAAGAGCCAACTCGAGTCGAAACAGCTCGTCGTAAACAAGTCGTTCGCGGGCAGGACCCACGTCCTCGATTGTCTCGGGGAAGTGGATGTCGCCGAAGGCCTGGTCCCTATCTATCAACTCGTGTCTCTTGATGAACTGAGGGGGAACGGTGTCCTCGATAGGTCGGGAACGAAGCAGCGCATTGTGGATGGCACGACGCATGATCCCCGGACTGACCTCTCCCACCGATCCGTGGATCGGCACGACTCGGCCCGTGATGAGACTCTCCGACGGCGAGTCGAGAACGTCGACCGCCGGGCTCTTCATCTGCAGTGCCCCTCGAAAAGACTCGACGACACCGGAGAGGGCGACCTGTGCGCCCTCTCTCAATTGACTTTTTCGAAAGGTCTGGTTGAACCAAACTGCCTTGATGGTGGCACTTTCGTCAGCGATTCGCGCTTCGATGATCGCCAGATTGCGTCGGGGACGTCGCATGGATACCGAACGCACCTCCCCAATGACGGTCACCTCAGAACCGATCGGGATCTGGGCAATGGGCGACTTCACAGACCGATCTATGTAACGACGCGGCACATGGTGGAGCAGATCAGCCACACTGTGGATACCTGCTTTGGAGAGGGCCTGAGACCTCTTGCCGGCCAAACCCTTCACTTCGGCGGTGCCAACCTCAGAGAGACGGCTCAGCGATGCCATACGCGCACGGTAACTGTGGAGTGGGACTTGATAGGCAAGGTTGTTATCATTCGGGCCCGGTCGAAGCGGGTTGACCAATCCGTTTAGTTTCTTCTCTAGTTCCACGGAGCACTTAGTCATGTCTTATCGATGCGAGATCTGCGGTAAGGAGCCGAGTTACGGCAAATCCGTGAGCTTCTCCCATAAACGCAGCAACCGCCGCTGGCTGCCCAACATTCAGAAGATTCGCGTCAAACACGGTTCCAACACCCGCAAGGCTCGTGTCTGCACTTCGTGCATTCGGGCGGGCAAAGCAGTCAAGGCCTGAACGGTGGATCAGGGCGTCGTCAAGACCTACGACCCCGTGACCGGTGCCGGAATCGTGGTCCGCGATATCGATCGCTCAGAGGTATACCTTCGCGCCGGTTCACTCAAGGGGTCTGTTTTCCGCACCCTCCGCCAGGGCCAACGAATCCTGTTCGATTTCGTCGAGGACGACGGCCATAGCTTCGTCTCATCGGTACGACTGGGACAGGACGGCTACTGATCCACTAGTGTCGCTCGCCCCAGAGAGCGTTAGGAGGCTCAGTTGGTCCAGGCTTATGTCCTGATCCAGACGGAGGTCGGCAAGGCCGCCGTCGTAGCAGAAGAAGTACGCGAGATCCACGGTGTTGAGACCGCCGACGATGTGACCGGCCCCTACGACGTCATCGTCAAGGCGACCAGCGAGGACGTCGACTCACTTGGCAAGCTCGTAGTGGCCAAAATCCAGGCAGTCGACGGCATCACGCGCACACTCACCTGTCCAGTGGTGCACCTCTAGATCTCATAACTAGCCCAGCTTGGAGGCGATCGTCCCGGCACTGCGTAGCGCCGTGCCATCGCTTCCCGCGACCGAGAACACTCTTGTTGGCGCGCTCTCGGCCTCGGCGACCATGTCCTCGAAGAGCCGGCGCCGACTGAGCGGCGGTTCGATCCACAAGTACGCCGCCATCGAGCCAGGGATCGTATTGACCTCGTTGACGACCAGTTCCCCATCCTTTTCGAGGTAGTCGATCCGGGCAACCCCACGCAGATCAGCCACCTCGGTGACACGCCGCGACAACTCGTGTATCGCCTTCTCCAGGCTCACATCAAGCGACGCCGGTAGTTCGCGACCGTCGCTGACATCGCCACCCCAGGCCAGGTACTTCTGATCGTAGGAGTAAACCCCGTCGTCCGATCGCGCCGGGGCCTCAACTGCCGACGTCTGCCACTCGGGATGGGTGCGGACCGCCACCTGCAGATCCCGGCTGCCGGTGAGAAACGGCTCTACGACGGCGCCTCGATCAAGAAAACCCGAGGATCGCTTCAGGGCTAGAACCGTTGCCCAATCATCAACCACTTCTATGCCGATCGATGACCCGCCGAAACGAGGCTTGACGATGTAGGGGGCGGCGAAGTCGGGGACCGGTTCCTCGCCGGTGGAGACCATCATCCGAGGGAGAGTCGGCAAACCCGCCGAGGCCATGGCAGCCCCGAAGGCAAGTTTGTCCATTCCCAGAGCCGATGCCGCCTGACCGGGTCCGGTATAACGAAGCCCGGCCAGGTCGAGAAGGCCTTGAAGTGTCCCGTCCTCGCCGGGACCACCGTGGCAAGCGATGAATACCGCACTGAGGTCGAGAGGCTTCCTCTTTAGGAGAAAGCCTTGACCCGGGGAAGCAACGAAAGAGGCCTCCCG
>QIDW01000284.1 GCA_003230435.1 Acidimicrobiia bacterium
TGCGTTTGGAGCCTCTCGTCGCAGGAAGTCCTTGAACATGTCCTGGGGATGACCGACGTCGGATCGATCGAAATTCTCTCTACTGGCAGCCGGATAGCAGTTGACGATGCAGAATCGGTGCTGTTCGGTGGTTGTAGGTGCAGATGTCATCGTGCTGCTCGCTGGGGGAAGTCGGTGATGAGACCCGTGACGCCGATACCGACGAGCCGAGCGAAGGTTTCCTGATCGTTGACAGTGTAGGGGTTTAGCTTGATCCCCTGGGCGAGGCTGGCCTCGATCTGTTCGATCGAGATGCGCGTTAATCGAGGGTTGAAGGTGTCGAAGAATGGATCGCTGAAGTCGATGGCATCCTCCGGGAATAGTCCCAGAATGGCTTGAACCTCGAATTCGGGCCTGCGCTGCTTCACGGTTTTGAGCCAAGCATGGCGTGCCGATGAGAACAGGAGATGATCGGGTCCGATCCCAACTTCGTCCACCAGGGCGAGGACAGCGTTCACCAGGTTGAACGAGTCCTTGGGTGCGGGTTGGGCCTTGAGTTCGAGGTTGACGAACCAGTTCAACTCGAGTGTGAGCTCGAAGGCCTCCCGAAGCGTGGGCACCTTCGTCCCCGGGTAGGTTGCCAAGTCTGCGGTCTCAACGGCCCCGTTGGCGATTTGTTCGAATGGGTCGACGCGCTCGAACCAAGATCCGGCATCGAGTGATCGGATCTCGGCCAGGGTGTACGTGGAGAAAGGTGCGGGGATGCGGTCGGGGAACCTGTCGGCGACGTCGGTTGTCCGCATCATCGAATCGTCGTGCATCAGCACCAGTTGATCGTCGGCGGTGATCGCGACGTCGGTCTCCCACAGATCGGCACCGACCGCATGTGCTTTGCGGGCGGCGACGAGGGTGTTCTCCGGTGCGAGGCTTCGTGCGCCCCTGTGGGCGATGATGACGACCATACGGCAGTATGGGCGTCCCCAGTCTGCCATGAAGTCAACGCTGTCGTTTCTCTGCCCCGAGGTTTTCGACTGGCTGATCTCCAATCGGTATGAGCCGGAGCGACGCGTCGCTACCGAGCATGAATGAGACATTTGTTCCATTCATGAGTGACATGTCGCACAGACTTCGTCCGTCCCATACCAAGGTGCCGCAAAAGTAGCTGCGATCGCGGCGTTCTGAGTGCATGCACAGATACCCCGATTGGTAGCGGTTCACTTGTCAGTCTCATAAAGTCCCTATACACGGATGTTAACCATGATAAAATCCTCATATACGGACTTAGAATAGAGTGGTGAGTATGGCTGACAAGACAGTACCGAGGCCTGTGGCGCGTGCATTGCGTCAGATGGGCCAGGACCTGCGGACTTGGCGTGTGCTGCAGCGCTTGACCGCGGAGCAGGTGGCGGATCGTGCCGGCGTTGACCGCAAGACCGTCCTGAACCTAGAGAATGGGGAACGTGCAACCCTCGAAAACACTCTGCGAGTAGCCAGAGCTCTGGGCCTGCTGGATCAGCTCATCGCGTCCGTAGACCCGTACGAATCGGACGTGGGTCGTCTTCGGGCCGATGAGGCACTTCCAACCCGCGTGAAACACACGAGAGGTAGCAAGTGAGTATCGAGACTGATGTCTATGTGTCGATCGCCGGCGGCGATGTTCTTGCCGGCCGGATGCACACCCACCGGCGACGCAGCACCGAATCTGCAACCTTCATCTACGCGGAGTCGTATCTGGGACACCCGGGCGCTTATCCATTGGATCCGTCCCTGCCACTGGCGTCTGGAGCACATCAGACACCGCTCGGCCTTGCAATATTCTCTGCGTTCGCGGACTCGGCACCTGATCGTTGGGGGCGCAGCCTCATCAAACGTCGAGAGCGAAGACGCGCAGTATCGACGGGCGTCCGACCGCGCAGCCTCGGTGAGGTCGACTTTCTGCTTGGTGTTCGAGACGACCTGCGCCAGGGAGCGATCCGGTTCCAAGACCCTGCGACAGCGGAGTTCGTGGCATCCGACGATGTCGGAGTACCGTCGCTGAACGAGCTGTCTGAGCTGCTCGCGATCACGGAACGCGTCGAGTCGGGTTCCGATGTTGAAGAAGAACTGCAGCGTCTCGTACGGGCAGGAAGCTCGTTGGGCGGGTCGCGACCCAAAACACACGTGAAGACGCCGGACGGCCGGATTGCCATAGCGAAGTTCCCAGCGGTGAGCATCGACACGTGGAACGTGATGGCGTGGGAGAAGGTTGCGTCCGACCTCGCAGCTAATGCCGGCATCACAGTCCCATATACCGACTTGGTCGACATCTCCGGGCGTTCCGTATTGATTGTCTACAGGTTCGACCGCGCCTTAGACGGGGAGCGCATCGGCTACAGAAGCGCGCTGACAATGCTCGAAGCACGCGACCGTGAACAGGGGAGCTACCTCGACATCGGTGAAGTCATCGAGGAACGATCCCCATCCGCGACCGAAGATCTGCAACAGCTATGGCGACGCATCGCGTTCTTCATACTTGTCTCCAACACAGATGACCACCTCCGCAACCACGCGTTCCTGCATGTCGACTTGGATTCGTGGCGGCTCTCTCCGGCGTTCGATCTCAACCCCAACCCGGAATCTGGGCCGAAGTACCTCAGCACGGCCATCGACGACGCCGAAACCGAAGCCCGGATCGATGTGCTCTTTGAAGTAGCGCCTCATTTCCGGTTGGACAACGGGGATGCCCTCACCGTGTTGACCCAGGTTGTAACTGCTGTGGCGAGGTGGCGATCAGCAGCGAAGCGACTCGGACTTTCAACACAGGAGATCACCGAGATGGAACCTGCCTTCGAACACGACGCAGCCGGACAGGCTGCGTCGCTCGTGTGATCGATTCTGCCTGAGACCCCTACAAAGGAGGGTCGTCATGCCGATCCGTTGGCCGCCAGAGTTCCGTCGTAGGGTTCTGACCTAGCTAAACGACCGCACAGGACCGGTCGGGGCGGAAATAGGCACTACTACGCGGCAGCGAACGAGTGAGGCACCTGGTGCGCGAGCCCCCATCGGCCGCCGAATAGTAGGATCTGCGCTGTGGTCTCGACCGAGGAGACGGTCTCGCGTTGGAGGCCAGACGCGGGGAGACACCTGTTGATTGAACGACGCACGATCGTGTTCCTTTTGGCTGCGGTCTTTGCGTTTGCTGCTTGTGTCGGCAGCGACTCGACAGCAACCGACGATCCGAGCGGAACCACAACGTCTGCTGCCCCGCCCACCACCGAGACGACCGTGGCGCCCGCAACCACCCAACCGGCAGAGCCGGCTCCCGCGGACAAGCCTCCCACTCCTATCGTCGTACAGAAGCTCGTGGTGACCGGACCAGAGGAAGTAGTGTTCGATTGGACAACCGACCGGTGCGAACCCGAACATATTCCTGACATCGCGGCACGGGCCTTCCGCGATGCCAGTGGCAACGTCCAGCTCACGATCGGTCACTACGTCAACTATCGCATGGTTGGACCCGACTTCGACTCCCTCGTCTCGGATTGCA
>QIDW01000146.1 GCA_003230435.1 Acidimicrobiia bacterium
GCAAGAAGATTGAGACCAACTCGATGATCCCAACGAGCCATCTCAAGGCGATCGGAACATGTTTGGGCCAGATCGTGTCGAGGAGATATCGAAATTTGTTTTTCCCGAAACCGATGAAGACGAAAATCACATAAGTCACAATGGCGAGGAAGAACGGTATCGCCATTCTCGACGTGATCGGGAAGCTGACGAACGGGGTCACCTCAAAGATGTTGCCAACAAGTAGGAACAAGAAGATGGCCGTCAGGTAGGGGACGTACTTGACGCCCTCCGGTCCGATGATGTCCTTGGCCACGCCGTTCTTGACGAAATCCAGCGTAGATTCGATGACCACGCCGAATTTCGATGGGACCATCCGCCGCTTGCGCAGTCCGAAGTAGAGAAGGCCAACCACCAAGAAGGCGGCCAGGAAGAACAAGAAGACGGTTCGAGTCACGGCTAAGGGACCGACGGTGAAGATCGCGTCGGTGTACTCGAAGATTTCCTTGACATCGGCAGGAGCGCAGATGATCTCGTTGGCGACATCACACGCTTCGCCTGCCAGGATCAGTTGGTCCAACTCAGGTCCCTTTCTTTCCCGTTGGAGACAGCAATCGCTTCAATGATCAGCAGCGTGAGGTATCCAACCACCGCTGAGATCCCGAAGGCCAATCGGTCAACATCCACCAGTGCCGCTATCAGATAGACAGCCCCGACGAACAAGCCCAGTCGCAGGATGAAGCCGATCAGGGCGGCGGCATGATAAGCCTGAAGGCTGATCCTTGCCGAAATCGAGAGGATGGCACCGGCAAGGAGAAAATTGGCGACCACCACGCCGACACCGAGGGCAGCACTCCAGGCTCCCGTCCAACCACCCGTAGTGGCGAAGACTGCGACCAGGGCCGGTCCTACATAAACGACTCGGGCAACCGTGTGACGCGCCAGGATGCTTTCCACCGGTGTCCGGTTCTCAACGCTCACGCGGATCGTCTTCCATCTTCTTGGAGTACCGCCAGACCCTGACAAAACCTGAGTAGGAGCCGGCGATTATCCCTATGACGACCAGCCACGGACCCGTCCCAAGCCAGTTGTCGGCGAGAAGACCCAGAAGAGTGCCGGCAAGAATCGAACTGATGAAGGAGCCGCCCTCCAGCCATCCCTCGTTGATGGCGTTGGCGACCTGACTTGTGGTTCGTTCTTTATTCAAAGGGGGCTCATTTGTGAACGGTTTCACAAAGATTATGGGAAAGCGATCGGAAAGACGAAATCGAAGTTAGCAAACATTATCACTGGTGGCTTTCGCTCCGCGCTTCGCTTGGCACAAACGTCTAGACATGCCCTGAGAAGTCCGTCGGGTATGGCGTGAACTCGGCGGCCAGTTCTGCAACTCTCCCGGCGACGTCCATCAGCGCCGCCTCGTCGTCCTTTTCCCGCAAGGCCCGCGAGATGAGCGAGGCGACCTCGGAGGCCTGAGTTTCCTTCATCCCCTGAGTCGTCATGGCGGGGGTACCGATTCGCAGACCGGAGGCCCGGAACGGTGGGCGGGGGTCATTCGGAATCGTGTTGAAGTTGAGCGTGATACCCACCCCATCAAGCATCTTGGCCGCCTCCTTGCCGGTCAACTCCTCATCAACAGACCGTAGATCGATGAGAAAGAGGTGATTGTCGGTACCACCCGAGACGACCCGGATCCCCTCGGACTGGATGGTCTCCGCCATCGCCCGGGCATTGGCGATGATCTGGGAGGTGTACTGGTGGAACGCCGGCTGAAGCGCCTCGTGGAAACAGACCGCCTTGGCCGCAACCTGCGATTCAATAGGTCCGCCCTGGACATTGGGAAACACTGCCTTGTCGATCGCTTGGCCGAACTGCTCTTTGCCCAGGACCAATCCACCGCGGGGTCCCCGCAGAGCCTTGTGTGTCGTGGCGGTCACCACATCGGCGAAGGGCACCGGCGAAGGGTGGGATTTGCCAGCGACCAGCCCTATGAAGTGAGCAGCATCGACCATGAAGACGGCGCCGACTTCATCGGCGATCTCCCTGAAGCCCTGGTAGTCCAGAGTCCGCGCATAAGCCGAATAACCCGCGAGCACAATCTTCGGCCTATGTTCGTGCGCCAGTCGACGCACCTCATCCATGTCGATGATCTCGGTGTCGGGGTCAACGCCATAAGCGACAAAGTCGTAGTAGAGCCCGGAGAAGTTGACGTGGGAACCATGGGTCAGATGACCGCCCTGGTCGAGCCGCATCCCCAACACGGTGTCGCCCGGCTCGAGCAGAGAGAAATAGACAGCCATGTTCGCCTGGGCTCCCGAGTGGGCCTGGACGTTGACGTACTCGGCACCAAACAACTCCTTGGCGCGGTCGATAGCCAACAGCTCCAATTCATCGACGACTTGACAGCCCTCGTAATAGCGGCGGCCCGGATAACCCTCGGCGTACTTGTTGGTGAAGATCGAACCCGACGCCGTCATGACCGCGGGTGACGCGAAGTTCTCTGATGCGATGAGGTGAATGTGGGTGTTCTGCCGTTCGAGGTCTTTGCGAATGAGCCCGGCAATGGCGGGATCGACCTGCTCGATGGTGTCCATAGAGATCATGGAGCGAGCGTAACCGTCAGATTTGGATGGGTCCCTTTCGGAGAATCACAGGCTGATCGCCAGTGACATCCACAACAGTTGACGCCTCTCCCCCAGGACACTTGCCTTCAACGTAGACGGCGACCTCCTCGCCAAAGATACGACGCGCCTCGGTATCACTCAGCGCCTCCTTCCCGCCGGATCGGTTGGCTGATGTGACCGCGAGCGGCCCGGTCCGCTCGAGAAGCTCGCGGGCCAACAGGTGGTCCGGGACTCGGATGCCCACAGTCCGAAGATGGGCATCACCCACCCAGTCAGAGAGAATCACCCTCGGCTTGACAACCAATGTCAACGGACCGGGCCATTGCTCCATTGCCAATTCCTCACCCACACCGTTGATCTCGCCGATCGACTTCGCCTGTTCCACGTTTGCGACCAACAAGCCGACCGGGATGTGCTCTGGTCTCCCTTTGACCTCGAAGAGACGACTCACCGCCTCCTGATTCAGAGGGTCCACCCCGAGCCCGTAGACCGTATCGGTGGGGATCCCAACGACCTGCCCGGAGTGAATGGCTTCAGCGGCCTCCCCTATCACGGTTTGACGGCGACGACGTACCGATCGCGGCCTGCCATGTCCTGACGCACCACCGCAGGGAGATCCTTGAAGCAACTGCTGGCCGAGACGCCCTGAGTATCTCCTATCTCGCAAACTACGACTCCGCCCGGGCGCAACCACTGAACTACGGACGCCCCAATTCGCTGAATCACTTCGAGACCCGTTGCACCGCTGATCAGCGCCACCCTTGGCTCGCGCTGCACGTCCTCCGGCAGAGTCTCGAAGTCGACCTCGGATACGTATGGCGGGTTGGCGACCACCAGGTCAACCTCACCGAGCAAAGACGCCGGCAAAGGGTCGAAGAGGTCACCCACTGCAAGGTAGATATCG
>QIDW01000123.1 GCA_003230435.1 Acidimicrobiia bacterium
GGTAGACGCCGTCTCGGCTGCTGCCGACATGCAGCGCCATCTCGCCGAAGTCGACTGGGCGACACCTCGACCCTTGCTGGTGCGGGCATCGTTACACACTGGAACGGCAAGTCTCCAGTTGGGTGATTATTACGGGTCGGCCGTCAACCGGGCCGCCCGGCTACGGGCGGTCGCCCACGGCGGCCAGGTCGTTATATCTCGCTCAACCATGGAGCTAGTTCAGGACGAGATGCCCCCCGGTGTCAGCGTCCGGGATCTGGGTGAACACCGTCTCAAAGACCTCACCCGGCCCGAACACGTCTACCAAGTTGATATTGACGGTCTGCGGAATGACTTTCCTGCCCTGGCTTCGCTCGGAGCCGTACCCAACAATCTTCCGGTCCAACTGACCAAGTTCGTTGGCCGCGAGACCGAACTCGAAGAAGTAAGACGCATCATTGGGGAAAGGCGGATGTTGACAATCCTTGCCCCTGGTGGTGCCGGCAAGACACGTCTCGCCATTCAAACCGCCGCTGAAGTTTCCGGAGATTTCCCCGATGGTGTCTTCTTCGTTGACCTCGCCGCGATAAGCACACCCGACGACATCGTTCAGACAGTCGCCGAGTCGATCGGAATCGCTCTCTCCTCCTCAGAGGACATATTGAGCCAACTTCTCGCCTATCTCGAACACAAAACCCAACTGCTGATCATGGACAACTTCGAGCATGTCAGCGAGGGGGCAACAGTCGTTTCCGCCATTTTGAAGGGCGCGCTCGACGTGAAGGTCATTGCCACTTCACGCTCCAAACTCAACATTGAAGGAGAGACCGTGGTCCCTCTAGGTGGGTTGCAGACCACCTGGGAGACAGAGGATGAAGCATTTCAGACAAGCAGCGTCGAGCTATTCGTTCTTGCCGGAAAGAGGGCAGATGCGGCCTTCACACTTTCCCCCGATGATCTGGAATCCCTCTCTCGGATTCTGAAGCTGGTGGACGGCACGCCACTGGCGATAAATCTGGCTGGCGCCTGGGTGGACATGCTTTCGATCGGTGAGATCGCCTCGGAGATCACCACCACACTCGACTTCCTCGAGACCGAAGCTGGGGGCGTCCCCGACCGACATCGCAGCGTCCGGGCGGTCTTCGACTATTCGTGGAAGATGCTGGGTGAGGAGGAACGTCGTCTGTTTGCGGCACTATCGGTCTTCCGCGGCGGTTTCACCCGTGAGGCGGCCCAAGAGCTGGCTGGAGCATCGTTGAGGGCTTTGGCAAACCTGGCCAACAAGTCCTTGCTGACCTCAGATCGAACATCGAACCGCTATCAGGTGCACGAACTGCTTCGTCAATACGCCGAAGTCGATCTTCAAAGCGACGACGCACGCTGGAACGCAATCACAGACGCTCACACCACCTTCTACGCAGGTGTCGCCGGTCGGGTCGAAGACCAGATCGGAGAAGTGGAACAGGCCGACCTATTCGGAGCAGTGGATGCGGACATCGACAACATCAGACTGGCCTGGCGAACGGCTGTCGATCGTGACGACGCCGACGCCATGCGACGGTTTGTGTTTGGTCTTTTCTTTCATCACGGTGTACGAGGTTGGTATCGGGCGGGAATGGGCCTCTTGGAGGAGTTCTTCAAGTCGATGCCAGATACCCCCGAAAACGAAGTCGCCGCTGTGGTCCACGCTGCTCTCACCGCCGAGAGGGGCAGGTTCCTGGCCATGCTCGGCCAGCCTGAATCAACCTTGGAGTTGACCGGGGACGCGCTGACGCGGCTTACGGAGCTGCCGGATCGTTTCGCGTATCTGATGGCCTCCGAAGCACATCTCGACGGGCTTGCCGTTGCAGACCGCTGGGGTGAGGCCGAGGCGGTCGCATCGAGCGGCTTCGACATGGCTGAAGAGCTGGGCCACGAGTTTTGGCAGGCAGGAATGCTCACCTGGTGGGGCGCGGCCTTGGTCTTGCAAGGGCACGAGGAAGAGGGGGCGGCGAAGATCATCGAGGCTGCAGACCGGATGGCAAACATGAAAGACGATTACCTCACGTCGTGGAGTCTGATTAGTAGGGCAACGATCGCCGGCATGGGCGGACGAGACCTCGAGGCACGAGATCTCTGGTACCAGGTCATCAAACACTCTCGCTCAATCGGCTTTGCCCAAGTACTCCAAGTCGGTGTCCAAGGTGCCGGCGATGCGAATCTGGCCATATTGGAGTACACCGAGGCCGAACGATGGTTTCTGGAAGCCCTACTCATGGCTGAGGATATGGGGGTGATCACGGCGATGGCTTTCGCCATGATCAAAGTCGCCGAGGTTCATGCCGCCATGGGAAGACCGACCGAGGCTGTGGAGGTCCTCGCCTGCGTCATGGCCGATCCGGTGCGAACCCAACGGGTTCAGACCCAGCAAGGGAAGATCGGTGAGAAGGCTTCGGAAATCCTGTCCAACCTCGAGGCAGAACTGGAATCAGACGTTTACCAAGCAGCGTATGAGCGGGGCCGATCCAAGAATCTCGCCGTAGCCGCAAAAGAGTTGCTGACGACTCCGGGAAGCATTTGATTTCGAAAGAGGCATTCCGCCACGCCGAACGGAGCCATAACCGAGCCGGCTAGCTGGTTTCGAGCACACCCGTTGCTTGACCGACTTCGATGAGATGTCCGTCGGGATCACGCATGTAACAACGGATTTCGGCTCCTCGATCGATCGGGGGAGTCAGGAAGGTGGCACCTTTCGATGACCACTCTTCATAGACAGATTGAATGTCGGCGACACGAATGTTCATGAACGCGCTGACATGGTTCGGATCTCCAGGCACGTCCAACGAGACCTCGGGCTTGTCTTCGGTGGGACCGCCCCCAACATTGACGATGATCCAAGTGTTGGCCAACTTGACGATGGTCGGCTCACCGTCCATCACAGCGCTCCCACCAAGGACGTCGACGTAGAAGGCTCGTGACCTGGCCACATCCTCGACGATGATGAGATGGGTCAGCACAATTCCTTCGCTCGGTGCGGGAAATGTCATTTCGTCCATGGTGGGCCTTTCGATCGGAGTGCAACCGTAGCTGGGCCTTTCGCCCTCGAAGACTCCGATACAAGTGCTGGACTCGGCGTTAGCCTCGACTGAATGGGCGGGTCGATTCTCGGAGCAGCAGTGAAACGCGTGGAAGACCCGCGTCTGATCATCGGTGAGGGCAGATACCTCCAAGACATCGAGATCGACGGGGCGTTGTGGATGGTTCCTGTCCGATCAACCATCCCCCATGGCGAGTTGGGTGACATCGACATTGACGCCGCAACTGTTGCGCCAGGGGTGGTGAGGGTCTACCTCGCCGGCCCATATCGCTCAGTGTCACGCCGCTGGGCAGACGATCTTGTACCACCTCGAAAGTTGCACCCGACAAGACTGTTTGGCCACCATGGGCGATCGCGCGCAGCCGGGCCGCCCGATTGACCGCCGATCCGTAATAATCGCCCATCTCCAACTCGGCCAATCCCGGCAGCGGCCGAGGTATGGGCCATTCGATGCCAGCGAGCTGAAGCTGGATCTCGGCAACAGCAGCAACCGCATCGTCGGCACCTTGGAAGACGACAAACCTGCTGTCACCCTCGCCCCTCGGCTTGACCGAGACACCGTTGTGCTCGTCGACAGCTATTTCGATCTTCTCGTCATGGAGCCGAAGGGCGTCCATCATGGCATCGGGAGCATCCTCCCAGAGACGTGTACTGCCCTCGACGTCAGTGAATAGGAACGTGACGACACCATCAGGCAGTTTCATCGAGCAGAAGCTACTCGTGCAGCCTCGCGGGCGACGGTGGTTCAGTTCGGGCAGTGTCAGCGGGGCCTAAGCCAACAATCACCGACCCATCTTTGATCACGGTCTGCACCAGATTCGAGGCCGGGCGATATGGGATGTGAGCCGGTGACGGTGCGTCGAGGACGACGAGATCGGCCGGTGACCCTTCTTTGATCTGTCCCCGATTCTCGAGACCCAGAGAGAGTGCGCCACCCCGGGTCGCCGCCCAGATCGCCTCATCGGCCGTGAGACCCATCTGGACCACTCCGAGCGAGATAACCAGACCCATTGTCTCTATGTATGAAGTTCCCGGGTTGCAGTCGGTGGCCAAGGCAACCGTGCATCCCGCGTCCCAGAGCATGCGACCAGAAGGTTGGGGGGTCCCCAACGTGTAAGCAGCGCCGGGTACGAGCACACAGGTGACACCGGCTGTGGCAAGGGCTGCCGCGTCATCGGGAGTGACGTGGTCGAGATGGTCGGCCGACGAGGCACCGATCTCCGCGGCGAGTGCTGCACCACCGAGATGGCTCAACTGCTCGGCATGGACACGCGCCGGAAGACCGAGGGCTCCCCCCGCCTCGAAGATGGTTCGAGCCTCGTCCACACCGAACACACCGTCTTCAACGAACACATCACAGAAATCGGCATGGTCCGCCGCAGCCGGGAGCATCTCGTTGACCACCAGATCGACATACCCGTCACGATCAGAGCGGTACTCCGCGGGCACCGAATGCGCACCAAGGAACGTCGTTCTGACCGTGACCGGAAGTTCGTCACCGATGCGGCGGGCAACACGAAGAAGACGGAGCTCCGTCTCGAGATCGAGCCCATATCCGGACTTGATCTCTACGGTGGTAGTGCCACCCCGGATCATGGTCCACACTCGTTTGGCCGCCAGATCAAACAGCGTCTCTTCTGTGGCTGAGCGAGTCGCCTCGACAGTGGACAGGATCCCACCTCCGGCCGCGGCGATTTTGGTGTACGACTCCCCGGCCAACCGTCGGGCGAATTCATCGGAGCGATCCCCGGCGAAAACTAAATGAGTGTGGGCGTCCACGAACCCGGGGATGACCGCGCGGCCGCCGCAGTCGACTCGCTCCCGGTTTTCCTGAGCCGGGGAATCCGATTCTTTGCCGGCGTATGTGATTGTCGTCTCGTCGATGGCGACGACGGCGTCTGTGATCGGATCACCATCGTGTGTTGTCAGGTGACCGATTCCGGTGAGAAGCAGACCGCTCACTAGACGAGAGCGGGCAGAGAGCCGTCGGCGATCAACCCGGCGACCGTCTCGATCTCGGCGGACGTCGACCGGTCCTGATCGAGCGGCGGCACGTGCTCCCTGACAAGAGCAGCGATTCGGCCGGTGCCTGCCGCAGGCGTCAAGGGCTTTCGGTACTCGAGGCCCTGGACACCGCAAAGGATCTCGATTGCCAAGACACGGCGCACGTTGTCGAGTACGTCGAAGAGCTTCCTGCCGGCGCCCCAACCCATTGAGACGTGATCCTCTTGACCCCCCGAGGTCGGAATCGAATCGATCGAAGCCGGATGAGCCAGGACCCTGTTCTCTGCCACCAGCGCCGCCTGGACGT
>QIDW01000223.1 GCA_003230435.1 Acidimicrobiia bacterium
CACTCGGATCGGGGGTCAGCGCTCCCCTGAACCTGGTGGTGAGATGCTCGGTGCCGATGGCAGCGACGACGTCGTGCTCCCCGGCGCGGACAGCAAGCGATGCCTCCCGGATGGCGGTGGCACCGCTGCTACAGGCGTTCTCGACGTTGGAGAGCGGCAGGCCGGCCAGACCGACCTGGGCCAGGATCCGCTGGCCAGTGACCATTCCCTGGAACACGTGGCCGCAATAGGCGGCTTCGATGGCGCGGGGATCGATGCCGGAGTCGGTGATGGCACCGCGCAGAGCCTCCGCGCCGAGGTCGGCGGCATCGCGGTCAGGATGCTTCCCGAACCGGGTCATGCCCACGCCGAGGACGTGGACATCAGTCATTGCTTGCGCCTTGGTCGGAATCGGTAGCCGGTCGGAATCGGTAGCCAGTCAATGGGTTTCCGCCCTCGTCCTCCCCGAAGGGCTCGAGCGAAAGGGCCATCGCCATGCCGATCCTGATCTCATCTAGTTCACATCCGCTGATCTGACCCATGATGCGGACGCCTTCGGGAAAGTCCACGTATCCAAGGGCATAGGGGACCTCGAATGCAGGTGTCGATTGCCTGACCACCGAGTAGGTGTAGAGAGTTCCTTGCGTCGAGAATCGAACCGTCTTCATGTTGTCGCTCAAACAACCGGAGCAGACTTCTCGAACGGGGAAGAAGTGGGCGCCACACGAGCGACAGCGGCTACCCAGCAAATGTCCGGATCCGTCGGGGCGCACTTCCAACTCGCCGGGGCGAAAGGACACTCCGACCGCTGTTCCAGTCAATAGACCTCCTTCAATGATCTCATAACGGGCGGCGAAACGACGCTAACCGTCCGGCCGTTCGGTCGACTAGGTCGAGTGTCCCCTGCGGCTCGTGCCATCGTCAATGGGTTACTGGCTCCATTTGTCTGATGCATCGGACTCACAGGGGGTTGCTGGTGGGGGATCAATGATGCATTCGCATCAGGAAAATGACTCAGGAACCGGATTGCCACCCGGTGAAGTCGCTGGAAATCTTTGAAACAACCCGACCGACCGGCCGGACGGACGGCTGGCTGGACCTGTTCAAGGAGACGACGGTCAAGGAGACGACGGTCAAGGAGACGACGGTCAAGGAGACGACGGTCAAGGAGACGACGGTCAAGGAGACGACGGTCCCGCACCAGGGAACAGGAGTACCTCCACGATTGGAACCTGATCGGGGAAGAAGAAGTCGTCCGGCCCCGCATCGTTGAACTCGACGACGAGACGTTGCGTGACGGTCTGCAGAGTCCCTCGGTGCGTCAGCCCGATCTGAGCGAGAAACTCGAGATACTGCACCGGATGGTGGCGCTCGGCATCCACGCTGTCGACATCGGGTACCCGGCCGCCGGCCCGGGAGTGCTCGATCACGTCGTCGCACTCGCCGAGGAGATCAACAACGAGGGTTTCGAGATCGAGCCGAACTGCGCCGGCCGCACCCATGCCACTGACATCCTCCCCATAAGCGAAGCACAGCAACGTTCCGGCGTTGCGATCGAGGCTTCGTTGTTCCTCGGCTCGAGCCCTATACGCCAGTTTGTCGAGGGCTGGGACTTGGACTTCCTCGTCAGAGCGACTGATGAGGCGGTGACCCTTGCCCGTGGCGAGGGCCTCGAGGTCATGTATGTCACCGAGGACTCGACCAGGGCCCGGCCCGAGGTCCTCAGCAAGGTGTACCTGACCGCCATCGAGGCTGGGGCGCGCCGAATCTGTCTCGCAGACACCGTGGGCCACGCCACGCCCTGGGGCGTGCGGGCCCTTGTCAGTTTCGCCCGCCAGATCATCGCCGACAGTGGCGAAGACGTGAAGCTCGATTGGCACGGCCATCGAGATCGGAACCTCGGTGTGATCAACTCTCTCGCTGCCCTTTCGGCCGGAGCGGATCGTGTCCACGGGTGCGGGCTCGGCATCGGTGAACGGGTCGGGAACACGCCGATGGAGACCCTCCTTGTGAACCTCAAGCTCCTCGGCTGGCTCGATGTCGACCTGCACGGGCTGCCCGCGTACTGCGAAGCGATCTCGAAGGCGACCGACACACCGGTTCCCAACAACTGCCCGGCCGTCGGCAAAGACGCCTTCGTGACGAGTACCGGGGTCCATGCAGCAGCCGTACTCAAGGCGATGCGCACGGGCGACGTATGGCTCGCCAACCGTATCTACAGCGGGGTCCCGGCGGACGAACTCGGGCGTGAGCAGGAGATCGCAGTCGGGCCGATGAGCGGGAAGGCCAACGCCGTGGCCTGGCTGACGAAACGTGGCCACGAGTGCGACGAGGAGACCGTCGACAAGATCCTTGCCGCGGCCAAAAGGTCCGACCACGTCCTCGAAGAGGACGAGATTCTCGGGCTCCTGAGCACCGCGAGCACATAGTGACCACCGACACCGAGCTTGTCTCGGTCATCGGATCCACGGCCCTGGCCATCGGATCCAGGATGCTGCTGTCGGGCAACGAAGCCGTCGCCCGTGGAGCGGTTGAAGCTGGGGTTTTGGTTGCGGTGGGTTATCCGGGAACACCGAGCACCGAGATCCTGGAATCAATCGCGGATCGCGCAGATATCGACGTTCGCTGGTCACCGAACGAGAAGGTGGCGCTCGATGTTGCCCTCGGCGCTTCATTGGGAGGTGCGAGGGCCCTGGTGACGATGAAACATGTCGGTCTCAACGTTGCCGCCGACACTCTCATGACCTCGGCGTACACCGGCGTCGGCGCCGGTCTAGTGATCGTGAGCGCCGACGATCCCGGCATGCACAGCTCGCAGAACGAGCAGGACAACCGGGCGTATGCGCGGATGGCCGGTATCCCTCTGCTCGAGCCGAGCGACAGCTCCGAGGCCAAGGAGTACACCGCGATCGCCTTTGCAATCTCGGAAGAGTTCGACACTCCGGTCCTGGTACGTACGACGACGCGCGTTTCGCACAACCGCGGAATCGTCGAGTTGGGTCCGCGGATCGATAGGCCAGCGACCGGTTTTGTCCGCGACCCTGCGAAGTACGTCATGATCCCCGGCCACGCCCGTGCGCGGCGTCCTTTGTTGCTCGAGCGCCTCGAGCGTCTCACCGACTACGTCGAGGCGAGCCCACTGACAATCGAATCCGGCGATGGTGTCGGATTTGGGGTCGTGACGTCCGGCATTGCCCACCACTACGTTCGCGAGATCCTTCCCGATGCCCCGATCCTCAAGCTGGGCATGAGCTATCCACTTCCCATGAACCGGATTCGGACGTTCTCCGAGTCTGTCGATCGGCTTTTCGTGGTCGAGGAGCTCGACCCTCACGTAGAAGACGGAATCCTGGCGGCCGGCATCGCTGTGGAGGGCAGAGCCTTCTTCTCCCAGATCGGCGAGCTGAGCCCCGACGCCGTTCGCGGGGGTTTTGCCACCGCTGGGATCCTTCCTGCGCAGCCGGCAATCGAACCGTCTCCTGCCACTGTGGCTCGGCCGCCAGTGTTGTGTCCCGGGTGCTCGCATGCACCGCCGTTCCTCGTCCTGAAACGGCTCGGAGCGGTAGTCACCGGCGATATCGGCTGCTACACGCTGGCCGCGCTGGAGCCGCTTGCCGCGATGGACACCTGTGTGGCGATGGGAAGCAGTATCGGCATGGCAGTGGGAATGGTTGCATCCGGAGGCGCCGAGGGGCCGGTTGTAGCGACTATCGGTGACTCGACGTTCTTGCACGGGGGCATCCCGGGGCTCGCCGATGCCGTCTACAGCCAGGCCAACATCACCGTGCTCATCCTCGACAACGGGACCGTTGCCATGACCGGCGGCCAAGAGCATCCCGGCACAGGGGTGACGCTGCAAGGCTCGGACACGACACCGGTGAACCTTGTGGCATTGTGCGAAGCGCTGGGTGTCCGCGACATAAGAGTGGTCGACCCGTACGACCTGGCGGCCACCTACAACACCCTCGAGGGCGCCATCGCTCATGTCGGGCCGTCGGTGGTGATCACCAACCGCCCCTGTGTCGAAGCTCCGACAAAGATCCGGGACAGGCCCTTTCAGGTCAACTCCGATGCCTGCACGGCATGCCAGGCCTGCATGACTCTGGGATGCCCATCGATCGTCTGGTCCGAGGAGACCTACGAAGGCAGACGCAAAGTCGTCATCGACCCGGTGACATGCACAGGCTGCACGGTGTGTGTCCAGCTGTGCCCGCCGCTCGCCATCGTGGCCGTTCCCGATCGTGAGGAGGCCGCCGGTGTCTGAGGGCTCGCGCGGCCTGCTGCTTGCCGGCGTGGGGGGCCAGGGAGTGGTGATGGCCAGCAAAATCGTCGCCGACGCCCTGCTCAGCGCAGGTCACGACGTCAAACAGAGCGAGGTTCACGGGATGGCCCAACGTGGCGGTTCGGTGTTCAGCCATATCCGCTGGGGACCCAACGTCGATAGCCCCCTCGTTCCCCTGGGAAGCGCCGAGGTGCTGGCCGCGTTCGAGTGGGCCGAAGCGATTCGCTGGGTTTCCTACGTG
>QIDW01000469.1 GCA_003230435.1 Acidimicrobiia bacterium
TCCATGCTCGTAGATCGATCCCACGCGGAAGGCGAAGACGTGGGCAAGAGTCAAACCGATAGATGTTCCCCAAATGAGCAGCAGTTCGCCGCCTTCATCGAGAGAATCTTCGAGTCCGAGCATGAGTGCAGTCAGCACAACGCTCAGGTACACCGCGATCTCAAGGCCATCGCGAGCCGACGTGTCCTTCATACCCTCCCGAGTTTGCGTTGCATCATTCATCGGGAGAGTTGCGGGTGGATGGTTTGCGATTCAGGGCACTAGTCAGAACTGGATCCCGCGGGTGAGGGCGCCATCGATGACGAGGTTGGTTCCGGTGGTGAAACTAGATACCGGGCTGGCGATGAAAACCACACCGGCCGCAATTTCCTTTGGAGTCCCCATGCGACCCGTGGGGTTCAGGCTCATTGCTTGTTCGAAGAATTCGGGGTTTTCGCTCTCGATGCTCTCCCAAACTCCGCCTGGAAAGTAGGTGTTGCCCGGCGACACGGTGTTGGCCCTGATCCCTTTCTCCGCTAGTTGTTGGGCAAGCCCTTGAACATAGGCGACGATCGCTGATTTGGCGGTCCCGTATGGACCAGAGGCGAAATCGGATTCACGACCGGAGACGCTGGAAATGGCAACGATGGATGCCGCATCGCTCTTCTCGAGATGTGGCAATGCTGCCTTGACCAGATGCACGGTCCCCATCAGGTCCACGCGGAGCGACGCCTCCCAATTCTCGTCGGTGTCTTCGATGGCAAGGGCGCTGACGTTGCTCACGACGGTGTCGATCTGACCAAACCTCGAGACGGAGTCCTCCACCCAGTGCTTGATTGCCGCCGGATCGCCGACGTCCAAAGCCGTGCCGGCAACGTCCGGCCCGGCGCCCGAGAGAGCTTGTTCCGCCGCCTCGACATCGGAGGCAGTGCGCGCACAGAAGCCCACATTGGCTCCCTCGCCAACGAAAGTTTCGACGATCGCTCGGCCGATACCTCGGGTCCCACCGGTCACCAAGGCGGTGCGTCCTGCAAGTTTCAGGTCCATTGTGTGTCTCCTTGATCGACCGTCTGCTCTCGATCTCTCTTTTCGGCGAGAACTCGACTCACGGGATGCGGTCCGACGTCCGGGCCGGGCCGCCAATCTGCCGGCGTTACTTCATTTGCCTGGCTCGGTTGCGGAGTTCGGAGTGTATTCCCCCAAAGGCGTCGACGTCTGGGACGAGGGCCTTCTGGGTTTTGACCACGATGCTGTAGTTGGCGTCGACCACGTTTGCGACCGGCACCTCCGCCGTTTGGGAAAGCAACTGATACGAATCCATCTGATGAAGGTCGAACAGTTCCTGATACCAGCGCACCATCTCAACCTGGGCGATACGCCAGGAGTCCTCCATTGGACGAGACGAGCCGACCGCCATCCAACACTCGTCGTTCTCGAGTCGAGGCCACGCCGGAGCGTGACCTTTGATCAGCTCGACGATGATCGTCGAATTCATGGCTCCTTCGACAGCGGTTCCACAGGCCTCGCCTTCTCCCTGTCGGTAGTGGCCATCACCAAGTGAAAACAGGGCCCCTTCTTGATTGACGCCGAGAAAGACCGTGGTTCCCGCCCTCATCTCGGGTGTATCCATGTTGCCCCCGAACCGCTCGGGAACGAGGGACGAGCGCACCTCACCGCCAGGCGGGGCGACCCCGACCGTGCCCAGCATCGGAGCCATCGGGAGCTCGACCTCGAAGTCCCCGAACCGGGCCTGGAACCCAACGGTGTTTCGGTCCATGTCGACTTCGTAGATCCACGTCGTATCCGGGAGGGCATCCTGGAGGTTGACTGTTCGGTCCGTCCCCGTCAGGCCACCGAAAAAGGGGATAGTCGCCGAGGCCCCCCAAGTGCGGGCGGGGGTCAGCTCAACGATGTGGATGGCCAACGTATCACCCTGCTCGGCGCCCTCCACATAAAAAGGACCGGTCTGCGGGTTGACGTACCGGAGATCGACCTTCTCGCTGGACAGATCGTCCACCGACGTGAGCGCATGGTTGAAAGCGTCCTCGGACCACAGCCTGAGCACAGATCCTGGTTTGATATGCATCACAGGCGCAACTCCGCCGAAGGTGTACGCGTACTGCTCGCGATTCGGAGTGAACTCGACGATGCTCATGTATTTCGCATGGTACCGAAAGCGCCGTCGTCCGAATTGGTGTGGGCGCGCGAGTCAGTACGGGCGCTAGCCGCTGCGTAGCTATTTGGGCGACGGACCACTAACTGCGTCGCGTAACCTCCAAAACGAGGTAAAAGGTGGAGCCACCGATTCGAAAGCGAAGGAAAAGATGCGCAGAACACGATACGTAGCCACCCTGATGACGCTCGCTCTGGTCCTGGCGGCCTGCGGCGGCGAGGGGGAGACCACAAAACCCGACGCAGGCGGGGGTGAGACCGACATCACGCTGCTAGCTCAGAACGTCGCTTTTGACCTCACAAAGCTCAACGTTCCGGCAGGTGAGCAGATAACCATCACCTTCGAGAATCGAGACGCCGGAATTCGCCACAACCTGCTGATCAACGGCCCTTCGGGCCGGATCGCCACTGACGTCGAGACGGGGCCCGTAACTCAGACACTCACCTTTACGATCGATGAGGCCGGTACGTATAGGTTCCTGTGCGAGGTGCATCCCAGCGTGATGGTGGGGGAGTTGGTTGTCAGCGGGTAGGCCATCGTCTCTTCCCTCAGCTCTTGACTCTCGCTCGTTTGTATCTGCGGACCGCCAGCGGGGCGAATATGGCGATGATGATCACCACCCAGATGAGTGTGTAGAACACGGCGTTCTGCAGCGGCCAAGCGGTTGGCTCGGGCGTTCCGGGTGGAATGTTGCCGAATAGCCCTCGTGATGCGTGCGTAACTGCCGACACCGGATTCCATTCGGCGAAGGTACGCAGCGGGCCCGGCAGATTCTCGGCGGGCACGAACGTGTTGGCGACGAATGTGAGGGGAAAGATCACCATCATCGACGCGTTGTTGACGACTTCGGGACTGGGAACGAGTAGCCCGACGTAGGCCATGATCCACGAGACGGCGTATGCGAACAGCAGCAAAAGACCGAAACCGAGCAGAGCATTGCCGATCCCGTTGTGGATTCGCCAACCGACAAGCAGCCCCGCAGTAGCCATGATGATCAGAGACAGGATGTTGTAGATCACATCGCTCGCGGTGCGGCCGAATACTACAGCTGACCGTGACATGGGCAGCGACCGAAACCGGTCGATGATGCCTTTCTGCATGTCTTCGGCCAGGCCTGCTCCTGTGAAAGTTGCCCCAAATACCAATGTCATGGCGAATATGCCGCCGATGAGGAACTCCCGATATGAGCCACCGGGGATGTCGATGGAGCTGCCAAACACGTAGGCGAATAGCAGCACCATGATGAGAGGTGTGACCAGGACGGAGACGAGGATCT
>QIDW01000352.1 GCA_003230435.1 Acidimicrobiia bacterium
CTCTCTGGCTGAGCTTTCGTGATGATGACGGGGAAGCGTTCGTTGGTCTTGACAACTACGTCTATGCGTTCACCAACGATGTGATGTTGACTGCGTTTCGCAACAACCTCATCTGGTTGGTTGTAGGAACGGTCGGGACGGTCGGTCTTGGCCTGGCCATAGCTGCGCTGGTGGACAAACTTCAACGTCGCTCCGAGAGCGTCGCCAAGTCAATCATCTTCGTGCCGATGGCTATCTCTTTCGTGGGCGCCTCCATTATCTGGGGATTCATCTATACATTCAGGCCGGCAGGCCGTCCCCAGATAGGTCTTCTCAACGCCATCTGGACCGGCCTCGGCAACGAGCCGGTGTTCTGGCTGTCCAAGGAACCGTGGAACACATTCATGTTGGTCGTCGTCTTGATCTGGCTGCAGACGGGTTTCTCAATGGTGATTCTCTCAGCAGCTATCAAGTCCGTGCCAGATGACATTCTCGAGGCGGCTCGCATCGACGGCGCATCGGAGATGCAGATCTTCTGGCGGGTGGTGGTTCCGACGATCAAGTCCACCATCGTTGTGGTGACCACGACGATGATCATCCTGATCCTCAAGGTCTTCGACATCGTCTGGGTGATGACGTCCGGCGACTTCGGCACCGAAGTCGTCGCCAGCCAGATGATCCGCCAAGCATTCAGATTCTTCGACGACGGGAAGGGCGCTGCGGTTGCGGTGGTCCTGCTCCTCGCCGTGATTCCGGTGATGATCCTCAACGTTCGCCGGTTTAGGGAGGAGGAGAGCCTCCGATGACTGCTTCAACTGTCGACGTCGGCGACCTCAGAGAAAAGGGGAGGGTCGAGAGGGTTCTCGACCACTGGCTGGTAAAGATCATCGTCATCGGGCTAGCCCTGATGTGGTTGATCCCCAGTCTCGGCCTCTTGGTGACGTCTTTTCGTCCCGAGCTGGACATTGCTTCATCGGGTTGGTGGACGGTGTTCGGCAATTTGGGCAACAACGAGTGGACCATCAACAACTACCAGCGCGTGATCGAAGCCGACGGCATGGGCAATGCCTTCCTCAACAGCCTTGCCGTCTCGATCCCGGCCACGATCATCCCGATCACCATTGCGGCATTCGCCGCTTATGCCTTTGCCTGGATGGAGTTCAAGGGTCGCCAGGTCCTCTTCGTGATTGTCGTGGGGCTGATGGTGGTGCCGCTACAGATGGCACTGATCCCACTGCTGCAAATCTACGTCAACTTCGACTTGACCGGCACGTATCTCGCGGTTTGGCTGGCGCACACCGGTTTCGGCCTTCCGTTGGCCATCTACCTCCTCCGCAACTACATCGGCTCGTTGCCGAAGTCGATCATCGAGTCGGCAGCTATCGACGGCGCATCGCACTTCAAGACCTTTTTCAGTTTGGTCGTGCCCCTTTCAGTTCCCGTGATCGCCTCGTTCGCAATCTTCCAGTTCCTATGGGTCTGGAACGACTTCCTGGTGGCAATCGTCTTTCTCGGTGGCACACCAGACGTCTCGGTGGTGACCATTCGGTTGGCGGAGCTCGTCGGAAGCAGAGGCCAGGACTGGCAAGTTCTCACCGCCGGGGCCTTCCTCACAATGGTGCTGCCCCTGGTCGTTTTCTTCTCGCTGCAGCGTTTCTTCGTCCGAGGCCTCACCGCGGGCTCGGTCAAGGGTTAATGCCCTTGCACTGTCGGACGGTCTCTAGTGCCCTGGCACTAGGAGTCTGCCAATGACCGCCAACGGCAGATCCCGACGGGCGTGGTGGCGTGACGCGGTGTTTTATCAGATCTATCCCTTGAGCTTCGCCGACTCGAATGGCGACGGTTTCGGGGACCTGGAAGGGATCATCTCGAAACTCGACTACCTGGCCGACACTCTTGGAGTGGATGCTTTGTGGATTTCTCCGTTCTATCGGAGTCCAATGAGCGACTGGGGCTACGACGTCTCCGACCACACAGACGTCGATCCTTTGTTTGGCGAACTCGCCACCGCCGAGAGGCTCATCGAGGAGGCCCACGCGAGAGGCCTGAGGGTGATCTTCGACTACCTGATGAATCACACATCGATCGAGCACCCATGGTTCGTCGAGTCCCGCTCCTCGAGGGACGACCCAAAGCGTGATTGGTACGTTTGGCGCGATCCAAAAGAGGATGGGTCGCCCCCCACCAATTGGGTCAGCGTATTCAGTGGCCCCGCATGGACCCTCGACGAGAGGACCGGCCAGTATTACCGGCACACCTTCTTGCCCAACCAGCCCGATCTCAACTGGCGCAACCCCGACTTGGTAGAAGCGATGCTCGATGTCGCCAGGTTCTGGCTGGATCGTGGGGTGGACGGGTTCAGGGTCGACGCTGCCCACCAAATGATGAAGGACCCTCACGAACGCGACAACCCTCCCGTCCCGCTGGACTATGAAAGACCCTGGAAAGACATGGGGGAATACGACAACTTTGTCCACCTCTACGATTTCGGGCACCCCGACGTCCACGAAATGCACCGCCAGTTTCGGAAGACCGTCGACAGCTACCCACAGGAGCCCGTAACCGTCGGGGAGATCCACATCTTCGATCTCCCGGAATGGGCCTCGTACTACGGGGAGAACTTCGACCAGCTCCACATGCCGTTCAACTTCCACTTGATGGCCGCTGACTGGGACGCCGGCTCGCTGCGGGTCGCCATCGAGACGATTCTCTGGAATGTTCCGGTGGGTGGATGGACCAACTGGCTGCTCGGCAACCACGACGAAAGGCGACTGGCCACCCGACTCGGTCCGGAGCACGCCCGTCTGGCAGCCATGCTGCTCCTCTCGCTCCGGGGCACCCCATTTCTCTACTACGGCGACGAACTGGGCATGACCGATGCAACGATCCCTCCGGGAGAGGGCATGGATCCTTGGGGCAAGAAGGTCGACTATCTGAGTCGGGACGGGGCCCGAACCCCTATGCAATGGTCATCCTCGGCGAATGCCGGCTTCACGACGGGAACGCCATGGCTGCCAGTGGCACCCAATTCGGAGTCGACAAACGTCGCGTCGGAGTTGGAGGATCCGAGATCGATGCTGAATCTCTACAGAAGGCTGCTCGCAGCCCGACGTGATTCCAAGGCATTGCGGATCGGCTCATTCCTCACCCACCCAGCCTCGAACGACCAGGTCCTCGTATATCGACGCGAGTCAAACGAGGAGATAGCCACCGTCGCCCTGAATCTCAGCGACGAGGAGACCCAGGTCAAGATCAGGTCAGGAACGGTTGCCGTCTCCACGGTTGATCCCGACCGCACTGAAACTGTCAGCAAGAAGCTGTTGCTCGAACCGTTTGAAGGGGTTTTGGTGAGTCACCAATGACCTCTCCGCTTGCAATGGCTATATTCCGAATCCCCGAACAGAGAAACGAGGTCTGATGGCTTCCATCACACTTGATGATCTAGG
>QIDW01000126.1 GCA_003230435.1 Acidimicrobiia bacterium
AACTCGTTCGACGCGGCGGCATTCACGGCGAGTCGGGAGGCAACTTCCCCGGCTACATGACCTCCCATGCCGTCGGCTACGACGAGAGTTGTCGGTCCATGCGACTCGCCGGAGGTATCGGGATAAAGGGAGTCTTCGTTGTTCTGTCTGACCATCCCTTTGTGGGTCGCCGTTGCCCAGAGGTATCTCATCGAACTTCCATCACGGTCCTGCCCACCTGGATGTTGTCGCCGCGTCGAAGTTCGGTCGGTGCGGTGACCCGTCGACCGTTTACGTATGTCCCGTTCGTGCTACCCAGATCGTGAAGCATCATCGCGTTCTCCTGAGCCACAAGACGCATGTGGAAATCGGAAGCGTAGGGGTCGTCAAGGACAAGATCTGCCTCGTCGGACCTTCCAAGCACAGTCACGTCCGTTATCTCGATTTCGACACCGGTCTGACTGTCGGATCGGACAAAAAGGATCTTCCTCCCTTCGCGGCGCCGGCGACGCACCGAGATTCCCAAGTGTGATCCGATCGCCCGAGCCACCTGCCAGACGAATAGATAGACGAGGCCGAGGAAGATGATCCGCAAAAGGGCGAGGATTACGTCTGGCAACTAGAGCTCCGCAAGTCGGTAGCGATGATCCGAGAACCCGAGGACGGCGCCAGGATTGACGGCTGCGGCCTCGCGACCGACCGGCTGGCCGTCAAGGGATGTGCCATTGGACGATCCAAGATCCCGGATCCAAACCTGGCCGTCCTGTCGCCAAAGCACAGCGTGTTGACGACTGATGTCCACATGGGGAAGGACGACGTCGGCCTCGGGCGACCTGCCAATCAGAACCCGGTTTCGTCCCAGTTCCACCATGTCTGATCCGACGAGACGCGCCCATGGAACGGTTGGACCCGGTTTTACCTCTATGCGACAGATGACCGTTCCCGGCGATACGTCCTCGTTCGCTTCGATCGTTACCGAAATCGGTCCTTCCAGACGTAGCCCTTCATCCGTCGTATACCGACCGACTTCTTCAGCGAGGACTCTCTCCAGTTCGCCCGGGTCGAGGGTCAGATCACGAGGATTGACCAGGATCGTGTATGAGTTGGCTGTGGCGGGTCCTGTCTCGTGCTCAAAGCGGGCGAAGTCGGCCTCCCGTGCCAGCTTTCCGGCGATTTCCGACGGGTGAAGACGACCCGAAAAGACCTTTCCGGCAACACCATCAAGGAGATGTTCCAGGCGGCGCTCGAAGCTGCGGACGACGTTCAAGGATCGAGAGGTTACGGGTCGTATGGGGGTCATGCGGACTACCGCAACCAATATGGCTTCTGTACGATCCAACTTCCTATAGGGCGAGTGGCGGAATTGGCAGACGCGCAGGATTCAGGTTCCTGTGATCGCAAGATCGTGGGGGTTCAAGTCCCCCCTCGCCCACGGTGATATTTGACCCACCACCCCGCCGGCGAGCGGTGGCACGCTACTTCCTACTCGTAGTTGTGGGCATCGCCGTCATAGTCGCCCTGATTGTCTCCGCTTCCGGTGATGAGACCCGTGCCGAACTGGAGTATCTCGAGGAGATACAGAGCCAGGCCACGGAGATCTCCAAGGGCGGCGATGCTCTCCGTGGTGTTGTCTCCCGTCTCCAGCGCATCGACCGAACCGAGTTTGTCACGGTTATCGAGGGAATCAGAGAGGATCTGGCCGTGGGTCTCGCATTCGTCGAGGAAGTTCCCCCCACTCCCATGTTGTCTCCGGTTCGCTCGATGTACCGTCAGGCGTTGAGGACCTGGGATGCTGGGATTGCGGGGTATGGGTCGTCGGTCCTCGAGGCGGCGGACAACCCTGAGAGTCTCCTGGTGGTCGACACCATGGCCGACTCGCTGGCCGAGATGAGGGCCGGTGACACTTTCTATGCCGATCTTGTGGTGGAGATGCGACGGGGCGACATCCTCAACCCGCTGACCCCGATGCCTGCCACCATGTTGATGCCGGCCGAGGGCAGTCTGGTGAGTCTCTCCGTCTCGTACATTGACTCGGCCCGGTCGCCGAACAGCGGGCTAGCACTAAGACCCGGACTGGCGGTGAGCCAGATCGTCTCCGACCCCGAGTGGCAGGTCAACCAGTCTGACCAGGTCGTAGTCCCCACCACCGACAGCATCGTATTCTCAGTGGTGGTGACAAATGTCGGCAACGTGCCCAGCAAGGCTGAAACCCTTGTGCTGTCGCTCACCGGTGGGCCCGAGCAGATACGCGAGCAGGCCGAGATCGCGCCGCTTCAACCAAATCAGCAGTTGACGATCATCTTCGATCCGCTGGGGGTTGAACCGGGGGGCGTATACGAGGTTGCAGCCGTCCTCGCCATCACCGGCGAAGACTCCAATGGCAACGACAACGAAATCCGGGCCCAGTTCAGCGTCCTCGAAGGATGAATCGCGTACCTAATGCATGGCGCGTCGTATCCGAGCTTTTGGCCGCGGAGAATGCTGGAAAAGGTGACTCGTCGTTACCATTCGACGCCCCATGATCGATCCGAGACTGCTTCGTGACGACCCCGGGATCGTCGCCGACTCGTTACGTCGACGCGGGTCCGACTTCGACCTCGAGGCCCTGATCGAGCTGGACGCCTCGCATCGTGCTGCCCTCCAGAAGTCGGAAGAACTGAGAGCATCCCAAAACGAGGCAGGCAAGAGGATCGCCACACTGGATGGCGACGCCAAGCAGGCTGCCATCGAAGAAGTCTCCGGTCTGGCCACTGCCCAGAAGGAAGCGGCTGGGAGGGCCGACGAGTTGGCCGCAGCTTTCAGGACAGCTTTCCTTGAAGTCCCGAATCTGGTCGACCCTTCTGCAGCCGATGGCTACACAGAGGAGGACAATGTCGAGATCAAGAGGTTCGGAGATGCTGCCAGCGAGGGAACCGACCACGCCTCCCTTGGCGAATCCCTCGGCATCATCGATACCAATCGCGCTTCCAAGGTTTCGGGGAGTCGGTTTGGTTATTTGAAGGGCAAGGGTGCTCTTCTCGAACTCTCGTTGGTCCGCTGGACGATGGACAATCTCACCGAGGCTGGATTCACACCGATGATCCCCCCCGTCCTGGTTCGTGAGCAAGCCCTGGAGGGCACCGGATTCTTCCCGGAAGCCCGAGAGCAGGTCTACGAGGTACCCAAAGATGACCTTTTCCTGGTGGGGACGTCCGAGGTCTCGATGGCGGCCTATCACGGCGACGAGATCCTCGATGGGGGTGACCTTCCAATTCGTTACGCAGGCTTTTCCACGTGTTTCCGTCGTGAGGCGGGAACATACGGGAAGGACACCGCAGGCATTTTTCGAGTTCACCAGTTCGACAAAGTGGAGATGTTTGTGTTCATCGAGCCTGAAGAGTCCGCTGATGAGCATGACCGGTTGCTCGAAGTCGAGGAGT
>QIDW01000319.1 GCA_003230435.1 Acidimicrobiia bacterium
ATACTGAGCTATCCGAACGGGACTTGGATGTCCCGGCGTGGGATTCGCTGTCCGACCAGGAGCGACAGGTTTACGCCCATCAGATGGAGGTATACGCCGCGTTCATAGAGCAGACCGACCACCACTTCGGGCGAATCATCGACTACGTCGACGAGCTCGGCGAGCTAGACAACACAATCGTGGTTGTGATATCCGACAATGGTGCCAGTGCCGAGGGTGGGGTGCATGGCACCTTCAACGAAGCGCTCTTCTTCAACGGTGTCGAGGAGACACTCGAGGACAACCTCGACCACATCGATGACTGGGGTGGGTTGGACACCTTCCCTCATTACTCTTGGGGATGGACATGGGCGGGCGACACGCCCTTTCGTCGCTGGAAGCGGGAAACCTACCGGGGCGGTGTGAGCGATCCCTGTATCATCTTCTGGCCCGATGGCATCGAGTCATCGGGCGAGGTCAGGTCCCAGTACTCCCACGTCGTGGATGTGGTGCCGACGATCCTCGATGCGCTCGGGATCGAGGCGCCGACCACGGTTCGGGGCGTTTCCCAGTCGCCGATCCAGGGTGTGAGTTTTGCTCACTCGTTCGATGACGGTGCCGCCGACTCGAAGCGAACCAGCCAGTACTTCGAGATGTTCGGTCAACGGTCCATGTACTACGAGGGGTGGAAGGCGAATTGTCCGCTGCCCGGCCCGAGCTTCGCCGAAGCCGCCGAGAAGGGTCGCTACTTCGGCATGCCCCTCACCGGCGATCTCCTCGATGATCTCGACGCCGACGATTGGGAGTTGTACAACGTCATCGACGATCCCGCCGAGACAAAGAACCTGGCTGAGGAACACCCGGAGAAGCTGCGTGAGATGGTGCGTCGTTGGTACGCCGAGGCCGGGAGGTACGGCGTCTTCCCGATCGCTTCTGCTGAGCTGAGTCGTATGAACGTACCGCGACCGACAGTCGCCAAACCGCGTGAGAGATTCGTCTATCAGCGGGACAGCGCACCGGTCGCCTTCGCCGCGGCGCCAAAGCTATACAACCGCCCCTACAGCATCACCGCCGAGGTAGTGATCCCTGAAGCCGGGGCCGAAGGGATCCTGATTACCCAGGGCAGCCGCCACGCGGGCTACGCCCTGTTCATCAAGGACGGACGACTCCACCACATTCACAACTACGTGGGACTCGATCGGTTCACCGTCATCTCTCCGGACCCCGTCCCGACAGGGGAGGTGACACTCCGCTACGAGTTCGAACCGACCGGGCCGCCGGACTTCGCTGTGGGACGTGGGTCTCCGGGGCGGAGTCAGCTCTATGTCAACGATGGTCTCGTTGCCAGTCTCGAGCTGCCCTACTCGACGCCGAATATGTTCGGAGTTCTCGGGCTGAGCTGTGGCTATGCCGCCTTCGACACTGTTGACACGAGTGTCTATATGGCGCCGTTCCACTTCACCGGTGAGATCAAACAGGTGGTCATCGATGTCACCGGAGAGCTCATCAAGGACGATAAGGCGGAGTTGAACCGCTTGATGGCCCAGCAGTAGGCAACGGAGGGTTCAGATCCTCGAAAACCGAGCCCGTAGGGTTGGGCCGATGTTGCCTGTCATGTGCTTGAAGGCGAGTTCGGTGTGTTCAGTTCTGGCTCTCGTCAACTGAGCGAATCGCCATGATGACCTCGCCTCCCGCATTCCACCTGTTGTCGAAGCCGACCGGGCCGATCTGCAACCTTGATTGTGAGTACTGCTTCTTTCTCTCGAAGGAAATGCTCTATCCCGGGGATCGGTTCCGCATGGCGGATGAGATGTTGGAGACCTACATCCGCCAACTGCTGGAGGCGCACCGGACTCCTGAGGTGACCGTGGCCTGGCAGGGTGGGGAGCCAACGATGATGGGTCTCGACTTCTTCAAGAGGTCCATCGAATTGGTGGAGAGGCACCGGAGGCCGGACCAGCGGGTCGAATACACGATCCAAACCAATGGAGTTCTTCTCAACGAGAGATGGGCCGAGTTCTTCAAGGAGAACCAGTTCCTGGTCGGGCTGTCGGTCGACGGCCCCAGAGAGCTTCACGATGCGTATCGGGTCGACAAGCGAGGGGTTGGGTCCTTCGACCGGGTTATGGCCGGATATGAGCACCTGAGGACTGTGGGTGTCGATGTCAACGTTCTTTGCACAGTCCATGCTGCCAACCAGGGCCATCCCCTGGAGGTCTATCGCTTCTTCCGTGACGAGATGGGTGTCCAGTTCATCCAGTTCATCCCGATTGTGGAGCGGACCACGGAGACACTGCTTCCACTGGCCAACCTGGGCTGGAGCACCGAACGCAAGGGGAAACGGCCCCTCTACGTTCAGGCGGGCAACCGGGTGACCAACCGCACGGTCGATCCAAAGGCGTTCGGCCGGTTCCTCATTGCCGTATTCGAGGAGTGGTTGGCCAACCCAGACGTAGGCGAGGTGTTCGTTCAGCACTTCGATGTCGCTCTCGCTAGTTGGCACGGCGAGCCGCCCGGGCTGTGCATCTTCTCCGAAACATGCGGGCTTGCCTTGGCTTTGGAGCACAACGGAGACCTCTACTCATGTGACCACTACGTGGAGCCGGATTACCTACTTGGGAACATCACCGACACGCCGATGATCGAGCTGATCGCTTCCGACAGGCAACGAAAGTTCGGCCAGGCCAAGAGGGACACCCTGCCCCAGTATTGCCTCGACTGCAAAGTCAGGTTCGCCTGCCACGGCGGCTGTCCCCGCAACCGTTTCATCGCCACACCTGATGGCGAGGACGGTCTCAACTACCTGTGTGCCGGGTACAAACTCTTCTTCAACCACATCGACCCGGTGATGAAATTGATGTCACAACTCCTCAAGCAGGGCCAGGCACCATCGGCAGCTCCCGACATCGTGGCGGGTCATGAGGTCGAGAGATACGCCTGGGCCGGCCGGAACGAACCGTGTCCCTGTGGCAGCGGCGATAAGTTCAAGAATTGCCACGGAGTGGCCTGAAGCGCTCCTGCAGCACTCGCTTTGGAGGAAGTAGCGAAGTGCGGCCAATCGCGGTGTCACATGTGGACCGCTTCGAGGTCAGTCGGGCTCGTATCGGGTGCTGATCAGCCAGTCAAAGAGCTCGTGGCGTTAGACACCAATTTTCTAAATGACCCCAGGTCACGGAAATGGGTCAAAACGGTTTTCAGGACCGTCGCCTTAGACCTCCTCGTGCCCGATTACGCATGGCCGGTCACAATTCATTTGTCGTAGAGCCTGTCTTCTTGGCAGTGTGTCGAGCGTTCCCGGTCAGTCCAGGCCGAGTTGCGCAAGAATTCCGGGTAATCCGGTGCCATCGGCGGGCCGAGCTGTGATCTGGGTGACCAGTTCGCTTTCAATCTCGTAGGCGAACTCTTGGTG
>QIDW01000108.1 GCA_003230435.1 Acidimicrobiia bacterium
CCACTCCTGCCATGCGCCGGCATAGGCGTCTCCGAGCTTCGACGATCTGAGGATGCGAACCGCAGTACGAACAACGGCCGAGCGCGACTCATATCCCTGGGCCTTCGCATACTCATCGAGGAACTCGACATCCTCATCGGGAAGACTTACGCTGATCTTCATACCAGTATCCTACCTGGGGTAGGATACTTTAGCTACCCCGATGTCCAGCACGGTGTCAAACGAAGAACCAGGACGTGTTGAGGCGCGAAGCTCAGGAACTGACCAGTCCCTCGACAAACCACGTACTCATTGTTCCTTTTCCCTTGACGTCGATGGGGTCCCGGGCAACGCAATCAAAATCGCTCTGAATGAGTTGGTGCGTTGCTGCCGAGATTTGTATTCGCCCGGGCACCCCATGGGACTCCATGCGGGTGCGGTGTTGACGGTGTCTCCCCAGATGTCGTATTGGAACTTGTAGGTGCCGATGACACCCCCCACCACAGATCCAGAACTGATGCCGATGCGGAAATCGGCCCGGTGCCCATGGATTGGCGGCAGTGAATGGGCCTTCATATCCAAGGCGAGAATGACAAGGGCCCGGGCGTGGTCCTCACGCTCGAATGGAACCCCGGCCGCGGCCATGTAACCGTCACCAATTGTGCGGATCTTCTCCACTCCATGTTCCTGGACCAGAACATCGAAAGCGGAATAGACGTCGTTGAGCCACTCGACCATCTCCTCGGGAGACAGGCTCTCAGCAAGGGGCGTGAAACCCACGATGTCTGAGAAGAGAACACTCACCGAGTCGAATCTGTCGGCGATGACACCTGAATCGGCCTTGAGGCGTTCTGCGATTGGCGCAGGAAGGATGTTCAGCAGCAGCCTCTCGGACTCGGCCCGCTCCACATCCAGATCGGCCATCAGCACTCGAAGCAGGTTTGTGTTCTGAGCCTGAAATGCCTCGATGCTCTGCAGCTTCCCCTCGGTACGGGCCAGTTTCTGAACCCGGTTCTCCTTCTCCAGATCCTCGAGTTGCGAACTTGCGCCGTCGTCGGTCACGTTCCGAGCAGAACCGTCACACAGGTCTCGTTGTGAAATCTCGGTGTTGAGCCCTCCCCAAGCGGCGAGATCTCACCAAACGCATAAAAACCTGACACCGGTGTATCCGGACCGAGCCCGTCCCTAATGCGCTCCACTTCGTCATGAGTGCGTGACCCGAGTAGAAGGTTTCTGACAGCGCACGATGCGATGAGTGCACCCTCCGGTTGAGACCCTTCCGGGTATCCGGCCAGAGCTTCGTTGAGCGACGAGTCGGTCCCGGCGAGGATCTCGTCAGTGGATGCCATGGCAATGTGAACAGTTGCGCCTTCTGGCACCGACCCCAGAAATGTAGCTGAGCCAACCTCCTCGTCGTAGTCCATCGGTGCCCTTAGGAAATAGCGATCGACTAGCTCGTCATGCACAGCAAGAGGATTGGCAAGAGCGGGTTCGGCAACGCCCAGGTAGCGACGGTAGAACTCGCCGACAGGCTCGTTATCTATCTCATAGACCCGATTCCCGTCCGCCTTGGTCACGATTGCCTCCTGGCCCACTCCCTTCCAACCATGAGCAACGCCGACTGAGACTTTCAATGGGCCCGAGAGCAAAAGCACAGGCAGGGCGTCGGTGAGAATTTCGCCGCCAAAGAACTGTTTCCCTCCCAGCCAGGGCATAACTACCGGAAAATCTGGGACGGCGCCGCCGCCGAAGACCGGCACATCCGGCCCTAACAATTTTCCTAGCTCGTCCGTGACTGAAGCTGGATCTATGCCTTCTACCGACGGGGTTGATATGCAGAGGGCCACTTTGCTGGCGTAGTCAAAACCGGCTGCCTCCAGCGCTGCTGCGGCGGCAGCGCCGACGTCCTGGCTGATATTTCTGCCCAACCCTGCGGAGAACTCCACCACATCAGATGCAAACAGGGTGAGCACCGTTGAGCCTTCTGCGAAGTCCAGCGCCGACGACATCGGAGCCAACGTCGTACATCCGATGAGCTCGATGTTCGGATAGGAGTCTCTGAGGAGGCGAACCAGGGATTCCAGCTCGAGATCATGGCTGGCAAGGAGCCATCCCGCCTTCGGCTCATGGGTTTCCAGAGCCATATTGCACTGCTTGATCAGCTCGGCAGCTGCCAGATCCGCCTCAACTTCGTCGGTTTGGCCGACGGCCATTTTCAGCATCGCGAATTCCACCTTCTTCCTCGTCGGAACTGTAACCGCAGGGTTTCCGCAGACGGCTCAGAACTTTCAGATGGCGAATCCCTTCCCCAAGGGTCAGGTCGACAGCTATTCGGAGCCCTCGATGTCAATCACGTCATCGCCGGCCGAGTCAGTCGCCTCATACCAGGCCCCACCCGGCGTTTGACCGCTGGGATCGAACACGGTGAAACGGGCCAAGAGCCGTTTCGAAAGGGTTCGATAGACCACACCGCGCACCGCTGGAATCAGCAGCAGGAACCCCAGCACGTCGGTGATGAAACCCGGGGAGATCAAGAAAGCACCGGAGACGAGGACAGCAGCTCCATCGCTCACTTCGCGTCCGGGGATCTGGCCTTGCCCCAGCTTGCGCTGGATCCGACCGAGAATTGAAAGGCCGGCGCGCCGAACGAGAAACGATCCGACCAAGGCAGTGAGAACAGCGAGCCCAAGCGCCCAGCCCAGCCCAATCCATGATTCAACCCAGAAGAACGTCGCCATCTCGGCAACGGCGATGAGGGCAAAAACCGTCAAGAACCGCATGAGTTCGAACGGTACAAGCGTTACAGAAGAAAAGGTTGGGCTCTCTCCAGCCTGCAGCGAAGAACTAGGACGCGTTGGCAACCTCGCATGCTCCTATATGCTGAATTGCAAAGGAGTTACTTGATCAATCCTCCAACGTGATCCAGCTACTCCCACCAATCAGCAGCATCCGTGGATCTGATTCGGAAGTGACAGCCGATATCTTTGAGCTCTCGAGGCCAACCCATCTCTCCAAGGGAGGGGGCTGATGCCGGGCCATGTGGCCCATGTCGAAATCGCCCGCACGGTTCTTGGCGCTCTAACCAACGACCAAGCCCTCACATGGCGGGCCGATCCGGAGGTCCTCAATGCACTGTTCCACGGAGCGCTTGACCCGGACATGGGGCACTTCCCGGGGGGTGACCCCCTGATAACCGACTTGGCGCATTACGTGAAGACGGCGGAGCTTGCCCGCAACCTGGTGCGACTTGCCTCAAACGATGTCGAGCTCGCCTACGCCTGGGGATGGATCAGTCACGTCATCGCGGACACCGACCTCCACCCGGCGATAAACCGGGCCTGCGGGTTGCACTGCTACGGGACCGCGACCCGACCGATGACATGGGCCGAATCGGCCAGCACACACATGCGGGTGGAACTGGGACTCGACACGGTCCGCTTGATTCGGGACGAGACCCTGCGGAGAATCCGCCTCCACGACGTGTTCGACCGGTCCGAAGTCAGATTCCTCAGCAAAGCCTTTCGGGACACCTACGGCGTGGACCTCGACGAACACAAGTTGCTGAGAGGTCATCGGGCTGTGAGCCAGGCACAGAGGGCCTTCTTTTCAATGGGAGAAGCCGTGGGGCGTAAGAGCATGGGCATGCCCATCAAGCTTCGTGACCTCCCACTCAACCTCGTCTATTTCCCCATTCGCTGGCTGAGCCGGCTCACTCCCGACTCGGTCGTCTATGCGGTCACTCACCCTCTGCCACCACCTCCCTGGCTTGACGAGGAGTTGGATGCTGCGCTCACGGTTCTGCCAACCCGTTTCGCCGGGTTGTTGGATGGAGACCTGAGAGACCTGCCGGATGTGAACCTGGACACAGGAACGGTGGATGACCCCGCGGAGCCCTACCTGCCCACCGTTCGCACCAAACAGACGTTGGTACAACGGCTGCAAGGTGGCATTGCGCCCCAGGGGTGAGACCTGACCGGTTAGCTGGCTTCTCGGTCCGCTCTCCGGGCGGCAGCGACGATCCGAGCCAGCTCGGAATGATGCGCCCCCTGCCAATAGACCTTGTCGCAAGACGAGCAGACCTGAAAGTCGGAGACGTGGCGGCTGGTCGCGGATGACAGGCGATGGGCGATCTTCTTCTTGGTGACCGGAATCAGCTTTCCATTGCACGCCATACATCTGGTGAAAGGAGTGAAGTATTGGGCTAGATGGAAGCGGCGGACGACCTCGGTCACCTGCTCTCTCGGATCGGTGGCTCGAAGGTAATAACCGTGGGTGACCGAGCCGTGTTTGAG
>QIDW01000304.1 GCA_003230435.1 Acidimicrobiia bacterium
GTGTTGCAACTCACGATCTGGAGAAACCTGTCGTCCTCTCGGACCAACGCATCGTCGTTTATACCTCGGGCGTACTTCTTGCCGAATCCGTGCTCTGAGCCCTGGGCCATGAATCCGACAGGCCCGGTTGCTTCCAGGTAGAACTCCCCCTTGTTCTGGTTACCCACCGGCGTGCAGTCGATGACCACCGAGGCGCGTTGGATCGCCTCCCGTTTCTCGAACTTTGGGGTGTGACCTAATTCTTCGAACGTCGACTTCTTGTCGTCGTCGACACAGAGAATGGCCCCACGACGCACCAGGTCGGCCACTTTGGCCTTCTCGGTGACCAGCGGTGTGCGTTTGTGGAATGTGACTTCGTCGATGCCGAAGTGGTCTTTGTTGTCGGCTAGGAGACCGATGAGTGGCTCACCGATGGTCCCGGTTCCCACGACGTGGACGATGTTCATGACGGATTCCTCCGGAGCGGCTGTCGTTTGTTGTCCGGAAGTGCATGATACCTCTCATTCCAGGACCGGACACCCGTGACTTCCATCCGTTCTGTGAACGGAAACGTGGCTCTAACCCAGGAAACGGTTCACAGAAGGGTTCAGACGAGCAGTGGGTCGGTGTCGATATGCACCAGGGATGGGCCTTTGTGACCGAGAGCCGCTGCGATGGCCTCGTCAAGACCCAAAGCGTCGCTCGCCCGGAATCCTCGTCCGCCACAGAGATCGGCGAACTCCGAGAAGTCCGGATTAGCCAGACTCGTCTGCCACACATCGAACTCGCCTCCCCGCTGTTCCTTGCTGATCTTTCCCAGCTCGCCGTTGACAAGAAGGATCAGGGTGATGTCCATGTCGTACTTCACCGCTGTCGTGAACTCCATGGCGTACTGACCGAATCCGCCGTCTCCGGCGATTGCAACCACCTGCCGCTCTCCTCCTACCGCGGCCCACAGCCCCATCGCAGCAGGGAAGGCGAAGCCGATTGATCCGAGATAACCCGACATGACGACGGACTGGTTCTCGACTTCGAAGTAGCGCCCAAACGAGTAGGTGTTGTTGCCAACGTCGACGGCCATCGCCGCATCGGCGTCGACCAATCTGGAAAGACTGTCGAATATCGCAGCGGGGTTCACACCATGTCCCGAGTCGTCGGCCCGTCGGCTGGCTTTCTCCCGTCGCCAGATGTCCCATCGTTCAGCCACTTCCTCGGTGCGATCTCGGAGTCCAGGACCATGGGACATGCGCTCGGCGAGCAGGCGCGCCGTCACACCAACATGACCGAGTATCGGGATATCGACCGGGTGGAATCGCCCCAGAGCCATGGGGTCGTAGTCGACCTGGATGGTCGGTTTGTATTTGGCTATCCCTGTGTGATCTGAGAACGAGGCTCCGAATACGATCAGTAGGTCGCTCTCATTCATGAACCACGAGGCAATGGGCGTGCCACTTCTTCCGAGGACACCACATCCGAGAGGGTGCGAGTCGCTGATCTGTCCTTTTGCTTTGAAAGTTGTGACCACGGGGGCACCCATCGCCTGAGCGCAGTTGATGATGCGGTCCATCTCGAAGCGCGCTCCGGCACCCACGATGAAGAGAGGTTTTTCGGATTCGGCGATCTTCGCGACCGCGGCATCGAGCACGTCTTCTGGCGGCGCAATCTCGCGTTCGCCCACCCGTCCGGTGGGACCACCGGCGGGGGCGTCGCTCGAAATCACCTGGACTTCGTCGGGAAGTATGAGGTGGGCAACATCTCTTTCGACCAACGCGGTCTTGCAAGCCAGAGTCATTATCTCGGCGTGATCACCACCGGGTAACACCGTCTCGGAGTAACGAGCAACATCGGTGAATGCGGACTCGAGATCGAGATCCTGGAAGGCTCCGCGTCCTTTGGTCTTCGAAGGCACCTGCCCGGAGATGGCCAGGATGGGCGCACGATCGACTTTGGCGTCGTAGAGACCCGTCAGCAGGTTCGTCGAGCCAGGCCCGGCGATCCCGAAACAGGCCGCCAACTCACCCGTGAGCTTCCCGTATGCGCTAGCCGCGAAGGACGCGGCACCCTCGTGGCGAATCCCCACATAGGTCAGGTCGCCCCTCGATTCGGCTTCTCTCATGGCGTCGGCGAAACCGAGGTTGGAGTGGCCGACCATCCCGAAGACGTGGGTGACACCCCAGTTGATCATCGTCTCGACGAGAACATCGCTGACGGTCCGCTCTCGCTGATGCTGGGGCGGGAGGGCCACGTAGACGCCATCATCTCGGATCTCGGTAGCGAAACAAGTTGGGCTGTCGGTGAATCCCTCGGGAGGTGTGCCGTCGAGCGGGTTGTAGTCGTACCCATGCCACGGGCAGCGCAGCCAGCCCTTCTCAATGGATCCTTCTCCAAGCGGTCCACTCTGATGAGGACAGCGGTTGTCGAGGGCGCCGTAGGTTCCGTCGACGTTGGTCAGCGCAATGCTGCGTCTGCCGACTGTGACCGTCTTGACCCGCCCCTCGGGCAGATCATCGAGATCGGCGACCTTGTGCCAGGTCGTATCGGGATGCAGGCAATGAGTCATGCGACTGGAACCTACCTGGTCTTGCCGAATCTGCCTTCACACCGGGTTGGGCCGCCCTCTGCGCATTCTCGACCGACAAATGATCAAATACGACCCGCCATGCATTTGGAACGCGTTTTAGAACTGGTCCTCTTCTGTGGAGCCGGTGAGGGCGAGTGTTGATGGGTTGCCGCCGGAGACGGCCTGGGACACCAGGTCGAAGTAGCCGGCGCCAACCTCACGCTGGTGCTTGGTGGCGGTGTACCCCTGCTCCTCCATTGCGAACTCCTGGTTCTGAAGCTCGACATAGGCGCTCATGCCCGACTCGCTGTAACCGTGCGCCAGTTGGAACATCGAGGCATTGAGGGCGTGGAATCCGGCCAACGTTATGAACTGGTACCGGTAGCCCAGGATGCCCAGTTCCTTCTGAAACATGGCAATGGTGTCCTCGTCGAGTTGGGCAGCCCAGTTGAAAGACGGGGAGCAGTTGTAGGCCAGCATCTTTCCCGGGAATTCGGCATGGATCGCTTCGGCGAACCGTCGGGCCTCCTCGAGGTCGGGCTTGGCCGTCTCGCACCAGATGAGGTCGGTGTATGGCGCGTATGCCAAGCCCCTGGCGACGGCCGAATCGAGACCATCACGGACCTCGAAGAAACCTTCGGCGGTGCGAACTCCTGTGGTGAACTCCACGTCGCGGGGGTCGACATCTGAGGTGAGCAAGGTTGCCGAGTTGGCGTCGGTGCGGGCAACGATGAGCGTCGACACACCTGCAACATCAGCTGCGAGACGGGCCGCTTGCAGGGTTCGCACATGCTGGCTGGTGGGCACCAGCACCTTTCCACCCATGTGGCCACACTTCTTCTC
>QIDW01000102.1 GCA_003230435.1 Acidimicrobiia bacterium
TGGTGGCGCTCAGCCACAGAGTCTTTCCATCCGCCGTGCGCCCGATCACCTCACGGGTCGGCGTCAGCTCATCGTCATCGCCGGGAGGGGCGACGCTGCACTCCTCGCAGACGGGGTCCCCACAGCGATCCCGCCAGCACATGACCGAGTAACAGGGCTGGCCCAGCGCCTCATCCGCGGTAAGCCCGAACAGTTCGGTGGCGCCGTCGTTCCAGGCCACAATCGTCAAGTCGGCGCCCACAGCGATCATCGCATCAGAGGTGCGACCGAGAGTGGTGAGCAGGTCGGCGAGCTGTTGATCGACCGCCATCGTCTTGACCGCTGTCCCACCTGTCATAAAGTTGACTGTACGGTCAGTTTTGGGCCTAGTCAATGTTCATCGACCGGTAACTCAGTCGGGGATGACGGCGATCGCAGTTATCTCGACAAGAGCGCCGACGTCGGCGAGCTCGGTCACTCCGTAGAGACCCATTGCCGGAAAATGGCGGCCAAGGTGACGCCGATAAACCGGGCCCAGGTCGGGTCGGGCGTCACGATAGGCAGCAACATCGACGGTGAATATCTGCATCCACACCAGATCCTCGGGTTCACCGCCGGCGCCCGCCAACGCCGTTACCAGGTTGGATAGCGCCAGGTCAAACTGCTCAACCCAGGTGTCGCCCACAATCTGACCCTCTCTGTTGAAGGCGATCTGGCCGGCTAGATAAACACTGCGCCCCGGCGCGGCTGCCACGGCATGGGAATAGCCGATGGCAGGTGCCAGCTCATTTGGGTTGATGAGAAGATTTCGCTCGTTCAACGCTCCTCCTAAGTCCTCCCCCGTGCTCGCGATCCGGGGAACCGGGTGTTGTGGTTGTTCGTGGAGACACCGAGCGTACCAAAAGTGCCCCCAACGCAAATACGTTGGAGAGCACCAAGACCCGGTCATGGAGAGACAATGACCGGGTCAAATGTATCGGCAAAATGGAGCGGCTGGCTCATGAACACGGTCATTCTCTCGGATCAGATCCCTTGCCTTCCGTCTACACTCGGCCTCGGTAGAAGGGCCACGGCTAAGGAGAGAAAATGGCTGAGTACACACGCGTCACACTCGACGAGTCGGAGATCCCCGGCCAGTGGTACAACATCATCCCGGACCTTCCGGCGCCTCCGCCACCAGTGCTTCATCCGGGGACACATGAGCCGGTTGGGCCAGACGACCTCTCGCCGCTTTTCCCCATGGCGCTCATCGGCCAGGAAGTGAGCACAGACAGCTACATCGACATCCCTGGCCCGGTCATGGACGTCTACAAAACCTGGCGGGCAACACCCCTTCACCGTGCCCGGGCTCTCGAAAAGCACCTCGATACGCCTGCCCGCATCTACTACAAGTACGAGGGTGGCAGCCCTGCCGGCTCCCACAAGCCGAACACATCGGTGCCCCAGGCGTACTACAACGCTCAAGAGGGAGTGAAGAAGCTCACGACCGAGACCGGCGCCGGTCAGTGGGGATCGGCCTTGGCCCTGGCCACATCCCTCTTCGGCCTCGAATGCGAGGTGTGGATGGTCGCGGCCTCGTTCGAACAAAAGCCCTACCGCAAGGCGATGATGGAGGTTTGGGGTGCCGAGGTGCACTCGAGCCCTTCCGATGTCACCGAGGCCGGTCGCAAGATCCGTGCCGACCACCCCAATACTCCGGGCAGTCTCGGGATAGCCATTTCCGAGGCGGTGGAGGCGGCCGTCGGTGACCCGGACACCAAGTACTCACTGGGCAGCGTGCTCAACCACGTTCTTCTTCACCAGACCGTGATCGGCGAAGAGGCCCTCCTCCAACTCGCAAAGATCGGCGAGACGCCAGATCTGCTCGTTGGCTGCACAGGCGGCGGCTCCAATTTCGCCGGTCTCTCCTTCCCGTTCCTGCGTGAGAAGCTGGCAGGCAGGATGAACCCGACGATCCGCTGTGTGGAACCGGCGGCATGCCCATCGTTGACCAAGGGTGAGTATCGCTACGACTTCGGCGACATGATCGGGATGACCCCGCTGGTGAAGATGCACACTCTCGGCCATAGTTTCGTACCGGACCCAATTCATGCCGGCGGTCTCCGCTACCACGGAATGGCTCCACTGGTGTCACACATCTACGAGCTTGGTCTCGCCGAGGCCGAAGCCATTCACCAGATCGAGTGCTTCGAGGCTGCAGTCACGTTTGCGAGGACCGAGGGGATCCTCCCCGCACCCGAACCCACCCACGCCATCGCCGCAGCAATTAGAGAAGCGAAGCGTGCCAAGGAATCGGGCGAGGAGACGGTCATCCTCATCGCGGTTTGTGGACACGGTCACTTCGACCTCTCTGCCTACGAGGCCTATCTCGCAGGAGAGTTGGTCGACTACGACTACCCGGAGGAGAAGGTCGCGGCGGCCATGGAGCAAGTGCCGGTGATCGCCGGAGTCTGAGAGGTTCCGGAAACGGGGCTTCGAACGCTGGAGGTGTGTCGGTAAATAGCGCCCGCGGTCAGCTGACCTCGAGCACCATGGACATGGCGGAGTCGCCTCCAGCACATCCGGAGAACAGTCCGTAGCCGCCCCCATTGAGCACGAGCTCCTCGATCAGTTCGATGATCGCCCGCATGCCTGTGGGGGCCTGGGGGTGGCCCCAGATGAGGGATGAGCCATAGTTGTTGACGTTCTCGACGGCCACACCCATCTCGCGGCTGAAATAGATGTCGGAGACAGCAAAGGGATTGTGGGTCTTGATCGCTGCGCACTGCTCGGCACTGATGCCGGCGCGCTCCAGTGCGTTTCGGGCAGCCGGGACCACCGCCTTGGGCATGAATCCCTTCTCGGTGCGGGCCTCCCCATAGCTGAGGATCTGAACGGTCACGTTCTTGTCACGGGATAGCCTGCCAGCCTGGTCCTGGTTGCACACGATCATGCCGGCGTTGCCGTCGGCCGGATGGGTCTGTGAGCCGTAGGTGACGGTGCCACCATCCACCACAGGACGGAGCCGGTCCAAGCCTTCGGCGGTCGTGGTGTGCACTCCCTCATCGGCATCGAGGACACCAAGCGACTTTTTTCCGCTCTTCAACTCCACCGGGACCATGTACCGCTTCTGAAAAGACCGGTCGTCGGCCAGGGCATCCTGGTATTGCCCGTAGCGCATGAGGGTCACAGAGTCCTGTTCTTCCTTGCTGATCCCCTTCTCTTCAGCCAGGTTCTCCGCCGTCCTGGTCATCGCCAGGCCTGCATAGGGGTCCAGGTTCATATTGCCCAGCACCGGATCTTCTCCCTTGCCATGGCCTCCAGGGCCACCCGGGCTGGGGTAGTAGATATGGGGCCCATTGCTGGTTCGGTCACATGTCGCCGCAAGGATGCACTTACGCGTGCCGGTCTCGA
>QIDW01000442.1 GCA_003230435.1 Acidimicrobiia bacterium
CAATCACCATTCTTCGGCACCTTTACGCTGGTGATCTCGGGCTACCTGTTCGCAAGCGTGGTCTACCTCTATCTGACTTCACGGCCTGACGCCGCCAGGCTGGCGCAACGCTCGTCGAAGCTCCGGGGTTTCTTCCGTTTCTGGGCGGCAGGATACGAGAACACTCTCGACCAACGTCTGCGGGATCGGCGGACTTCGTTTTGGCTTGCCATGGCGATTCTGCCACTACTCATCGTCGCCCACTCCTCGCTCGGGTTCGTCTTTGGGCTTCAGGTCGGCCGACCTGGATGGTTCGGGACGTTGCAGGCGCCTGCTTTCGTGGTCCTGGCGGGTGTTTCCGGCATAGGCAACATCATCGTCATGGCTGCGATCATCAGAAGGGTGGTCCGAGCAAAGAGACGCATCAACGTCGACGCGTTCGCATGGCTAGGACGTTTCTTGCTGTTGCTGCTTCTGGCGTATCTGTATTTCGTCGTCGTTGAGATCCTCACGCTCCTCTATCAGCCGAGCATCGCTGAGCAGGAACTGTCGAGGGCCTTGCTGATAGGGCCGTACGCCGGCGTTTTTTGGGGCTCGGTGGTTGCGCTGGTTCTGCCGATGGTCGCCTTGTTGTGGATGGCGATTGCGAGGTCTTGGAAATTGTCGTGGCTGATTGCCGCTGGCGTCCTAGTCAACGTTGGCGCAATCGGCAAGCGCTACTTGATTGTTGTCCCATCGCAAACCCATGGGCAGCTTCTTCCGTACGGCATCGGGAGCTATAGCCCGAGCTGGGTCGAGTTCGCTGTCACCTTGGGCTTCTTTTCGCTGGGTGTGCTGATGGTGGCGGTGTTCATGAAGGTGTTCCCAATCATCCAACTCGAGGATGAAACCATCGAAGTCGAACGTGAGGCAGAGGGGGTGAGGACGTGAGTCGCCGTGGCGTCATAACGATCCTCATGATCGTTGCGGGTCTCTCATTGATGATCCTGGCGTACTTCATAGGCGGTGCACCCTGGTGCGCTGATGCAGTGGAGTGCTCGAATCCCAGAATCGAGTGGTCACCGGTGATCTTCGTGTTAGGTGTCGTTGTGGCGTTCTCCTCCGCCATCTATTACGAGGTGGCCAAGGGCAAAAAGGAGTGAGCCTCGAGGATCTGAGCCGGCTTCGACAGGGTGTCTACCGTCTTGCCGCAGCCGGTTTCTTGCCTCCCAACGACGACCTGATCGCGGGTGTCGGAGGAGCGATACCGGTACTCGACGCATTGGGTCTCTTCGATTACGCCTTCGCTCCGGCCATAGCGGAGGCGGTCGACGCCCTCACAGCATCCAACGCCGACGATCTCGCGGTGGCTTTCGTCACCCTGTTCGAAGCCGGCGTCGGTGGTGCAGTTTGCCCTCCCTATGAGTCCGGCAATCTGGGCGACTCACGGACCGGTGAGACGGCTCAGATTCAGGCCGAGCTCAAACGAACCTACCTGCGTTATGGCCTTCGCGTGGACGAGGGACCGGCAGGGTTGATCGACCATGTGGCGACCGAGATGAATGTGATGGCGGCGCTCTGTGACCTGGAGGCCGAGCGAGATTCTTCAGGCCGCACGTTCGACCGGATAACCCGCAATCAGTTGGAGTTTCTGAACGATCATCTCCTCAACTGGGTGCCGCAGTTCACGGCAAAGGTTCACGCCGCCGATCGGCATCGTTTCTATACGGCATTGGCGGAGGCCGTCCATTGGTTCTTGGAGCATGAACGTCAGCTCGTCCCACTTCTTGTTGGGGCTTCAGTCGGAGCAGAGCCATGACCACCATCCTGATCTGCACCGATGAGCAAAGTCTGCCTGATGTTGAGATTGACAACACGGTGATCCTCGGTGTTGAGGAACTGTGTGAACGACCACGGCAGATGGCTTCGTTGGTGCCTGAGAGAGAGACAAGCCTGATTCTGGCCATTCATGGGGATCGGGCAAACGTCGGCGCAATCCAGGCAGCGGCGCGCCGATTGGGCCTCGATCCCATGTCGGTTGGATTGCTCGATTTGAGATCTGTGGTCGAACGAGAAGACTTGCTTCGTTCCCTGACAGCCACTGGGGCGCGTCTCTCTCGATTCCAGGGTGCCAGGCCCGAGCAAGTGAAGCTTCTGCCTGCCGATCGATCCAACCGCCGCGACTTCCTGTCCGTCGGCGCGCCGACCTACCTCGCTGCTCCGGCGATCGAGCAGGGGAGCTGTGTGGCCGGCAACGGATGCCGGGTGTGTGTGACGGCCTGTCCCGTCGGGGCGCTCTCCTGGGACGGTGGGATGATCACAAACGACAAGACATCTTGCGTGGTCTGCGGGATCTGTGTCACTGCCTGCCCGACAGGGGCTGTGGTCAATCCGGTCGTCACACCTGATGCAATCGAAGCGGAGATCACAGCGGCCATTGGTTTCGGCTCGGACCCGGTCGGAGTCAGGTATCGATGTCGAGAGGCTTCGGTTGCTCCCGAGGATGGATGGCACCAGATCGAGGTGCCCTGCACCGGAATGCTGACCATGGGATGGTTGGTGGCGCCTCTTGTTCTGGGGGCTACCAAAGTCGATGCCGCTCCATGTGAAGCCGGGGGATGTCAGCTCGGCAATGACGATCGGCTTGTGGCAACCATGAACGATGCCGCTGCGGTGATGCGCGCTCTGGGACTCGATGACGCTTCTCCTGTACACATCGAGCCCCCGGCCGTCGCCTTCGACGGTGAGGGACTATTCGGTCATCGTTCGACGATACGAACGATTCGGTCGCTTTCGGTGGCGGTGCCGGCAGCGAGCGTGATTCTCGATACTGCCGACGTGGGTACGGTCTCGATCGACTCCGGGGTATGCACCGCTTGCGAGATGTGTGCCACTGTGTGTCCGACGGACGCTCTCCAATCGAGGCCGGGAGCCGAGGCTGTCCTCATCGATTTCGATCCCAGCGCATGTGTCGCCTGTGGTCATTGCGTCTCGATCTGTCCAGAGATCGACCGCCATGCCATCGTCATGACCAGGGGTTTCGACCTCTCCGATTGGGCGCGAGGTCGACGCGTGATTCGTCGCGAGCCCACGCCGTCGTGCGAGGTGTGCGGACAGTCTGTGGCCCCGGCAGCGATGCTCTCCCGCATTGAGTCGCTGCTCGGCGAGGATGACACGGCGACACTGGCACTCATTGGCAGAAGATGTATCAGCTGCCGGGGAAGGTGACGGTCAGCTACCCGCCTCGACGGAGCGCTACAGCAGAGCGGTCAACCTGATTGGGGCACTAAGAGCTAGCCGCGTCACACAAGTCGGTTTGCGGCTAGTTTCCGATACTCCCCGCCCATGAAAGTTCTCAATACCCTCGTCT
>QIDW01000039.1 GCA_003230435.1 Acidimicrobiia bacterium
GTCGATGTGAGAGCTTTGATCACCTCAGTGCTGGGAGCTCCGAACACGTCACCGACTCTCCTGGCCACGGCATGAAGCACCCGAGGATCCTTGAGCGCCGGATTGAAGGAGGCAGCACCCCGTTTGACCTCGCCGATCACAACGTCGACTCGGTCGATTGCTATGTCGAAACTCGGGTCCACCTCCTCGGTGAGAAGGCACTCGACCACGCCGTTGGCCATCTCTCCTCCCTTGTGGTGTGCCGTGCCCGGAAGAGTGGGATGACGAACCGCGACGATGTCAACGTCCGTCAAGGTCCGATAGGAGCCATCCTCGAGAACATGGAGTTCGAGGTCCGTCAGGATGAAGTAGCCGTTGACCCGCAGGTAGGCGACCACCAACTCCGAAGCTGGGTCGGGCCTCATGAGTGTCTTTGGCAGCCTTCGGTCATCCTCACGCCCGCTTCGGTTCGGCGATGCGCTTGAACACGGCCGCCGTCACCAGGGTGAGGCCGACCAGCCAGACGAAAGCGAGAAGAAGAGCGCTCGTCTTGTCGAATGTCGACGTAAAGGCGCCATCGATCAGGACCTCAACCGCTCCACGACTCGGAAGCCACGCTCCCCAACTTGGTGGGGCAGCCGAGAACATGATGTTCTGAGCAAGACCCGTATCGATGAAGGGCAGCAGGAACATCAGATATAGACCACCCAGACGCCCGAAGACGGAGCCGATGAGCACACCGAGCATCCCGTAGGTGAGCGCCACCAGGACGCTGCCCGCGGCAAACCAGGCCCAGTTGTTGGCGTCGAAGTCCACAGAGGTCACACCCAGGGCCACAAACGTGGTGAGAAGGGCGGCCATGGCCACAACTCCAAGACGCGCCCCCAGAATCTCACGCGGTCGAAAGCCGGCCAGGGCAAGTCGGGCGTCGGCCTCCAGGGACCCCTGGACGACGAACAGCCCGGCGATGCCGGCGAGGAAAGCGATGGTGATCGGCACCATGATGGCGCCGTGTACGTCGGCCAGCGATACGACCTGTACCGACGTCACCCCATCCTCGACAAGTTCGACGGGGGTCGGATCGCCAGGAGTTATATAGAAACTCAGGCTGATGAACAACACCGGCAAGATCACCAGAAGCACCCACATGGCGATATTGCGCCGGTAGTCGCGCAGCCCATATCGGAAACCTGCTGCGAGACGCTGCCACCCCGAATGTGCGCCCCGCCGCGCGCGGTCAATCCCTCGCCCCGCCGTCGCCGAGTAGAACAGCACTGCAGCCAAGCCCAGCGACCCGATCGTCCATATCAGAGCCCAGCCAAGATTGCCGATCGGCCCGGCATAGTCGACTGAGGAATCGAGCATCAGCAAGGTCACGAAGTGGGTCGGGAACAGCCGGGTGATCCAGATATCGCCCCCCGCCATCGCGGGACCCAAGAAGACGTCGAACATCCAGATGAAGATCACGATGAGCGATCCGTTGAAGTCGCTCTTAGCAACGGCACCCACCGCTACACCGATGCCGAGGTATATCGCGGCGAACATCAGCGTTCCGAGGATCACCCGAAGTGGATCGTCGATCCCCGTCCGGAGCCACAGAGCCAGAATCGCAGAGCCGGCGGCCACGACTGCCAAGATCAGTCCCGAGATGAGGCGCGCCGACGTGATGCGGGTGGCGCCCATCCCTGCTCCCGACAGTCGTCGATCCGCGCCGCGTGAGCCGAGCACGTGGAAAAAGCCGGCCACACCGGCCAGGAATGCCGCCGCCCAACCCGCAGTGGGACCGGCCAGTAGGTCTGGATCGTCCACAAAGCCGACAACATCGGCGAAGTCCGCGATTGCGCCGGCGGAAAGGTACACGAAGAGCAGGGGCACGATAACGAGCAACACCACATTCAAGGGACGCCGCGCGTACTCGGACATGAACCGCCGGGTGAGTATTGCCGTAGCCATCAGGAGGTGGTCACACCGTCACGGAGATGGACGATCCGATCGAACCGCTCTTCGTCGACGACAAAGTGGCTGATGATCAGAACCGATCGCCCTGCGTCACGCCGCTCCCCCGCGAGCTGCCAGAAACGCAGATAGGTCTCCCAGTCGAACCCGGAGTAGGGCTCGTCCAACAGCAGGATCTCGGGGTCGGGCAACAAGGCGAGGCCGAGATTGAGCTTCGCCCGGGTTCCGCCCGAAAGCTCCTCTACACGGGTATCGCGATACTCGACAAAACCGAGCACGTCATAAATCGAGTCCCGGCTCTTCTCAGTCTGCGCCAGATGGAACCCGTATGCCTTGCCGAATAGCTCGAAGTGCTCATCACAGGTGAGCCGCTCGTAGAGGAGTGGGTCCTGGGGGCAGTACCCGATGGACTCAGTGCGACGAATCTCTCCAGCATCGCGATCGATTGAGCCCACCATGATCTTCATGAACGTCGTTTTACCGGAGCCGTTCTCCCCGACCAGGCCCACGATCTCCCCCGGGTTGAGCGCGATGTTGGCATCAAAAAGCACCCGATTCGGCTTGCGTCTCCATCCGCCCTTGTAGGACTTGACAACACCCCGGGCCTCCAGCAGCACCTCCGCCTCCGGGGTCTTCTCCTGGACGACACCCGGGGTTGTCAGATCGCTTCCGGTCATGATTCCTCCTCTTTCTTCTCTGACATCGCTGCCGGTGGCGCGGCAACGATCGTGCGCCAGATTCCATTTCGCTCAACTTCGGTCAAAACCAAACCCGCAGCACTCACGTTCTCCTCGGTTCTTCGATTGGCGTTGAAGCCAAAAATACGCCGCGTCAGGAACGTCGCAACGTCGGCCAGCCAGCCGCCGACCCGGCTCCGCGGTCTTACGTGCTCGAGAAGAAGGATTCGCCCGTTGGGCTTTGTGACTCTGCCCAGTTCTCTGAGCCCTGACACCGGGTCGGCGACAGAGCAGAAGACAGAAGTGGCAACGGTTGTGTCGAATGCACCGTCGGGATATGGAAGATCTGTCACGTCGGCCAACTCGAGTCTCACCTCTCGGCCCAAAGCCCGGGCTCGCCCCTCGGCCCTGGCCAACATCTTCGCCGAGACGTCGATCGCGGTGACTTCGACATCCGCCGGGTAGAACGGGATGTTCTTGCCAGTACCGACTCCTGCTTCCAGAACACGACCCTCGACTTGTGCTACGAGCCCGCGGCGACGGCGCCGGATACCCATCCACTCCATAGGAGCGTCATAGATGTCGTAAACGAACGCCATACGGTCGTAGCGGCGGGTCACGTCCTTCTGCTCCGTGTGAATGCCTGCCACAGCTTCTTGCTCTATCTGCTCCGACGTTGACCCAGGCAATAGAGAACCCTCCT
>QIDW01000121.1 GCA_003230435.1 Acidimicrobiia bacterium
TAATCCGTTTGTCGTGGGTTCAGGTCCCACCCCCGGAGCCAGGAACCCCGGTACAGGCGGGTTTCAGAGGATTCGTGGGGGAGTGTCGCGGCGGATTGGGTCTCGACGTGTCGTGCATGTGTCGCAACCGCCACCATCGGATCCCATCGAGCGCACTTCTAGCTCGTTCGCATCACCACCGAGACCATCGACCAGTCGCTCGGTGCGGAGGAAGAGTGGATCTCGGTCGTGCAGCGGCTTGTCCCGCGCAGGCCCTCTGGTGAGTAGGTGGCCGCGCGACCGTCGTTGTGCACATCGTCACCGACATCGACGGCCACCTGTCGACACGAACGACGCACGGAACACGTTGATGTTCGGATCGGAAATCGATCGCTATCTCGCCCGGTCACCGCTGGATACTGTCGCCATCCTCAGATCCTCAGTGGGATCGCGGGTGTCGGTCTGCTGAGGGGGCCTGGTGTCGTGATCAGGTCGATCGTCGATCTCGTCTGCCCGAAACGCCGGGGGAGGGTGTCTTTGCAATGCGGGGTTGCTTTCCCGAACTAGGCGCAGCATGGGAGCCGGCTATCCCCCGCCTTCTCGTCTGGGTCGTGGCAACCGTCATCCCTCAGAATCTCGCCCAGAATACGTATGCCTGAGCCGGGAAACCCCGCAACGTCACGGGGTTGCTCACACGGACGTTGCGTGGCAGCTACCGGTTGCCCGCGCGTTGTCCTCCGGCAATCGAGCGTGTGAAGCCGACACAGATCGTTTCCACTCGCTCGGCCGGCACATCGGTGCTGAGCCCTTCGACGGCCAACCGAACACCTTGCGCTGCGGGGGCAGAGAACAGGTCTTTGAGATAGTTGATCGCTATCTGAGTTGGTCCGCCGGCGATCGGATCGTTGAGGAGCATCTCGAGCTGAGCGTTCGCACGAACTGCATCCAGGTGCAGCATCAAACGGTACGTGTCGGCTGCATCCTTTGCGATGAGTCGATCCGGTCGTGCGTCAGCTTGTGCTGCTCGCTCCCCGAGTTTGTGAAGCTTCGCGACCAGCAGCGCTACGGCCCCTGCGACGTCCATGGTGATGGCCCGCCCATCAGCCGGGTCTAGCGGGACGATCGTCATTGGGGATCGATCGACGAGCGCGGCTTCGAGACCGATCGCCCTCCCGGCTGCATCCTTTCCGTGCTCCACCAGCCTCGCACCGCGTCGTCCTGGTCCTGCGAGCGCTTCGGGCACGATGAGGTCGACCGGTACGACTTCGTCATGTCCTCCGACCGCGGTTGCCTTTCCCCAGATCCCCGGTCGATCTGGCTGGATGCGTTCGAATCCGGCCCCATGCATGGCGTCGGCAAGGAGAGGCTCGCCGGCGAGGGTGGTCGGGTCGATCGCGATGTCGGCGTCAGTGGTGTAGCTGGCCGAGAAGGAAAGATCGACTTCCTCGGTCCGAAGGTAGATGGCTTGAGCACCGACGAGAACCAATGAGGGTCGATGAGCGGAGAGTGCTTCGAGTGCATCGAGCAGTACCCGTCGAGCCTCGACCATCAGGGCTGGAGGGACATCCATCAGATCGCCGCCTCGGCCGCCGGGACGCGCCACTCGTTCTCATGCTCGATCATCCATTCGAGGACAGCGTCGCCTTCCTGCGGCATTCGACCTGAGCCCCCGAGGCAGTCGACGACGATCTGGCTCGGTGCGACCCAGCGGATTCCGTCTACAACAGTGGAGCGATCGAAGACACCTTCGTCGGCTGGGAGGACCAGGCGCACATCGGAGCCTTCCTCAGCGGAAAGCAGACCGAGTGTGTCGGCGATCCCATCAGGCTGCACTGAATACACCGTCAGGCCAACGGGGGCGGTAACGGCTCGGATGCGTGCGGCGGCGAACGAGCCGGTGACGGCGTATCCGGCATCGTCGCCGGCAGCGAGCGTTTCGAGCACTCGTTGCGTGCCACTGCGTGCAATGTAGGCCTTGGTGCGTCGCGGATCGAACAGCGGCACAGCCGAGCCCCTGCGTCTCAGCAGCGCCGGCCAATCCACCTCTTCGACGGTCCCACGGCTGTTCCGCCGAACGAGTGCTTCGCGTTCCAGCGCCTGGAGAGTTCGCGAGCAGTATCCAGGACTGACGTCCGCCAAGGCGGCGATGTCCTTGACGGAATACGGCGGTTCCACATCGGCGAGGGTTCGCACAATCCGTCCTGCCACGGGTCCGGCGATACCCCTGTCCGGTCGCTTGCGGGGCGTGGGGTCGCGTTGTGCGCCTTGGGTGAGAATCGAGAGCCCCGGGTAGTCGATGGCGATCCGGGCATTCCCCGTCAGGTCGAGGTAGTTGATTTCGGCTTTCTCCAGAACGGTTCGGCTGCGGGGGCTCAAGTAGGGAGCGATGACGAGAATCGGGCTTCCGGCATCGGCGCGAATCCGACGTGCAAGCGAGCTGGTGTAGGAACGCTCGAGCTCGGCGGGAGTCGTCTGGGGACGGGCATCGACGAGGAGCGCACGGCCCGAGCCGCTTCGATCCTTCACATAGAAGTGCTCATCGACCAGATCCTTGCCTTGTGCTGGACCTTGAGCGCGTTCGACCTGCCACTGCGGTGGAAGGAGTTCTTCCAGAGCCGTCAGGGCTGCAGTCATGAGAGTCGTATCGCTGTTGGTTCGATCGGTCATGTACGCATTCTGCCCCTGTTAGATGTAGAATGCAAGTTAATCGTGTGTGCCACAGGGTGGCAATAACAGCTAACCGGGCAGACGCGAGCGGCGTACGATGCGCGCGACGCCGCCACGGAAGAACACGGCCGGGGTTCGGAGCGCCGCTTCAAGGTCATCAACGGTCTCCCGGACCGCTCGCGGCACAGGATCGGGATAGACGCCGGTCTTCGTGGATGCAAGTCCCCATACCTCATGAATTCGTGATGTGGAGTGTGACGGTTCGGTGCTGTCGATGGTGGCGTGTGTCGCGTATGTGTCGCGAAAGTGTCCAAAGTCGGTGAACGACTCTGCAAGGTGTTGAGTGCCTCGATTGTCCAAAGCCTGTGCTACGAAAGCTCTTTCGCAAATGCTGGGAACTGTCGCGAGGTGTCTGAGCGGACTGTTAATCCGTTTTCGAACTCGAGTCGGTCGCTTCGATTCCGTTGTCTTCTGCCTCGGAGCTGGGGTTCGGTCTCTACTTCGGGCCAATCGGATGGCTCTTCGATCGAGCTAGAAGGTTCAAGTCCCACCCCCGGAGCGGTGTGATGTCGCGCGACATCGGAAACCTCTGAACCTACGGTTCGGGGGTTTTCCTATTCTGTTTTGGCTGGGGTTCGTGGTGGCGGTTGGGGTCAA
>QIDW01000345.1 GCA_003230435.1 Acidimicrobiia bacterium
CTCGCTTCCGTCGTTTCTCCTGCATCTACACCAACAGCAGCGAAGTCGACGTCGGCAACGTAGCGCCGGAGGTTCTCGGCTTCGCTCGTCGTAGCCCGCCGGCTCGGTGTCTCACCACTGAGCCGCAGGATTTCGACGGCCCTGATCACACGACGCAGGTTGGCGAAGTCAACATGTGACTCCGCGGCAGGATCTGCCAGCTTCAGCTCGGCAACGAGGTCGGCCAGTTCGGACCCCTCCAATTCGAGACGTAACTCGGGGTCAGTCGGGGCGAAGGTCATCGGATCGACCAACGCCCGGAAGTGAAGTCCGGACCCTCCGGTGATGATGAGTGGGGAATCCGCCAAGCTCATCACCGCTCTCCCCTGCCGGCGGAACTCAGCGACTGTGAACTCTGACTCAGGATCGACAACATCGATCATGTGATGTCTGATACCCCGCCGCTCGATGAGCCTCGGTTTGGCCGTGCCGATGTCCATTCCCCGGTAGACCTGCATCGAGTCGACCGACAAGACCTCGGCGCCGATTCTTTCCGCAATCTCGATGGCCAGCTCGGTCTTCCCCGACGCCGTTGGGCCGAGGATCGCCAACACTGTTCTCAGACGGGGGTCCCCACGAGATGATGTTGGGCAGCAGACACGATGTGAGCATTCAGGAAGGCGCCCGAGCCGTGGACACCTTCGACATGGACGAGTTTTCCTGTGCGGGTGCGGGTCGTTGCCACTTCAGGTCGCTTCTTGGATGGGCCCTCCGAGAGCACCTCGAATGTTGAGCCCACCATCTCTTGGTTGAGCTCCCGAGTTATCCGGTCCTGGGTCTCGATGAGCCGCGCGAAACGCTCCCTAATCACCTCATCTGGGACGAATATCTCTGTCATCTGAGCCGCAGCAGTACCGGGGCGCGCGGAAAACAAAAATGTAAAAGCTTGGCTAAATCGGGCCTCCTCCACAACCTCGATCGTGAGATCGAAGTCCTCATCGGTTTCGCCAGGGAAACCAACGATGATGTCCGTTGATACCGCCAACCCGGGAATGATCTCCCGGGCCATGGCCAGCCGGTCCATGTACTTGCGTCGGTTGTAGCCACGATGCATGGCAGACAGGACGCGGTCTGAACCGGATTGCAGGGGAAAATGGAGTTGCTCGCAGACTGCCTCGGTCTCGGCCATCGCGAGCGCCACATCCTCTCGAAAGTCGTTCGGATGGGGGCTTGTGAACCTGACTCGCTCCACGCCTTCGACCGATCCGACCCGCCGCAGGAGGTCACCAAATATGGGGCTCCGCTTGCCATCGATTGCCAGATCTCGGCCGTACGTGTCAACGTTCTGGCCGAGCAGCGTGATCTCGACCACTCCATCGCTGGCCAGCCTCTCCACTTCTCTGACGATGTCACCCGGACGTCTGGAGATCTCAACGCCTCTCACAGACGGGACAATGCAGAAGGTGCATGTGTTGTTGCACCCGACTTGGATGGTCACCCAAGCGCTGTGCTCGAGTTCGCGGCGGACTGGCAGTGACGACGGCATTGCCTGCATCTCGTCGACCACCTCGGTAATCGGTCCCCAATCCTCCGCGTGATCGACAAGGTCGAGAACGCGGTCGAGATTGTGGGTGCCCATGACCACATCGACCCACGGCGCCCTCTCTCGTATTAGGTCTCGATCCTTCTGGGCTGCACATCCGCCGACCACGAGTGTCATCTCAGGGTTGATGTCCTTGACCGCCTTTATCATCCCGAGATTGCCGTAGAGACGGTTGTCTGCGCTCTCCCGGATGGTGCACGTGTTGATGTAGACAACGTCCGCAGACTCGTAGCCATCGGTCGCCGTCATCCCGTCTTGCTCAAACAGACCGGCGATGCGCTCGGAGTCGTGATCGTTCATTTGACACCCAAACGTGCGGATGAAGTAGTGCTTGCCCGCTCGCGTGGGAAGGCGCCGCAGTTGCTCGCGGACGGTCGGCTCCGGAAGTAGGACAGTCTGAGTCATGAACCCTGACCTCAGCGGGCGTAGTCGGTTGCCCGAAACTCCCGAATCACAGTCACCTGAATCTGACCCGGGTACTGGAGGTCTTCCTCCAGCTTACGGGCGATCTGCCGTGAAAGCTCCCTCGACTCGAGATCCGAAATGCCTCCAGGATCGACTATCACCCTGACTTCGCGACCGGCCTGGAGGGCAAAGACCTCATCCACGCCGTCAAACTCGAGGGCAATGCTCTCCAGTTTCTCCAATCGCTTCACATAACCCTCGAGAGTCTCTCGTCGAGCTCCGGGGCGAGCTGCTGAAACGGTATCGGCGGCCTGGACGATCACAGCCAGAACGGTTCTGGGCTCCACCTCATTGTGATGCGCCTCGATCCCATGGACGACTGCAGGGTCCTCCTCGAAACGGCGTGCAATCTCGGCGCCTATCAGGGCGTGCGAACCCTCGACTTCGTGTGTCACAGCCTTACCGATGTCGTGCAGCAGCGCTGCCCGCTTCACGGGAGCTGGATCGATGCCGAGCTCGGAAGCGAGCATCGAAGCCACGTTGGCCGTCTCCACGAGGTGATTGAGGACGTTCTGACCGTAGGAGGTCCGGTATTTGAGCCGACCCATCAGCGTGACCAACTCAGGATGCAGACGCGACACGCCCACTTCGACAAGCGCCCACTCTCCTGCGTCGCGAACACTCTGTTCAACCTCGTCCTTCGCCTTTTCGAAGGCCTCTTCGATCGAGGCCGGATGAATGCGACCATCAGCAACAAGTCTTTCGACTGTGATTCGTGCAACCTCGCGACGCACGGGATCGAACGAACTGACGGAAACGGCCTCGGGGGTGTCGTCAACAATCAGGTTGGTTCCTGTGACCGATTCGAGGTGTCGAATGTTTCGTCCTTCTCGACCGATGATTCGGCCCTTCATCTCGTCGGACGGGAGCTCGATCACCGAAACGGTGGACTCGCTGACCACCTCAGACGCGAGACGCTGGATCGCCGTCGCCAGAATGCGACGGGCCCTGCGATCTGCCTCCTCCCTGGCCTTTATCTCGAGATCGCGGACGACGATCATCGCCTCATGTCTTGCTTCATCCTCGACCTGGGTGAGTATCTCGGCTTTTGCAGCCTTAACATCGATGCCTGAGGCCTGTTCCAGTTGAAACCTGGCATCCTCCTTGAGACCCTCCAACTCGCCACGCGAGTCCGTCAGCTCCTCCTCGCGAGAGATAAGCATCTTTTCGCGCTGTGCGAGATTTGAGGCGCGCTGCTCGAGCGTTTCCTCACGCTGGGCGAGTC
>QIDW01000204.1 GCA_003230435.1 Acidimicrobiia bacterium
TTCTCGGGGAACAGATCCAGCAGAGCATCGTCGGTAGCGGCGATATCGGCCGGGTCGCCGCTCAATGCCACCCACCGGAAAGGCCCGGAGCCCTCGCAAAAGAGATCGCGGACGTAAGCAGGCACGAAGCCCGGATAGGAAAAGGCGTCGTGATACCCGGCTGTCTGCGCTTCACCGCGGAGGTTGTTGCCATAGTCGAACACCTCGGCACCCGCCGTTTGGAAGCCCACCATGGCTTCGCACTGTGTAGCCATCGACTCCCGGGCAGCCTTGATGTAGGTGTCGGGGTCGTCGTCCCTCAGGCGGTCAGCTTCGTCGAGGCTGTAGCCGGATGGGATGTATCCGTATAGCGGATCGTGAGCCGAGGTTTGGTCGGTCACGATGTCGACGTCGAGGCCCAGCCTCAGTAACTCCGGGAAGAGGTCGGCGGCATTCCCCAGCAGTCCAATCGATAGCGGCTTGCGGTCCCGCTTGGCTGCCAGGGCAAGGGAGATGGCGTCCTCAATCGATTCTGCCCGTATGTCGAGATACCCGGTCGCGAGCCGACGCTCAATCCGATGAGGGTCGACCTCGACGCACAAAGCAACACCGCCGTTCATCGTTATTGCCAGAGGCTGAGCGCCGCCCATACCGCCGAGGCCACCTGTCAATGTGAGCGTGCCGGCGAGACTCCCACCGAATTTCTTCTCCGCGATAGCCACGAACGTTTGATAGGTGCCCTGGAGAATTCCCTGGGTTCCAATGTAGATCCAGGAGCCTGCGGTCATCTGTCCATACATGATCAGGCCTTCGGCTTCGAGCTTCCAGAAGTGCTCGAGAGTGGCCCATCTGGGAACGAGAAGGCTGTTGGCAATGAGAACTCGAGGCGCCATGTCGTGAGTCCGAAACACGCCCACCGGCTTGCCTGATTGGACTAGGAGTGTCTCGTCGTTCTTGAGTCTCTGCAATGTTGCGACGATCGCATGAAGAGACTCGATGTTGCGGGCTGCCTTGCCCCGCCCGCCATAGACGATCAGGTTCTCCGGGTCCTCGGCGACATCGGGATCGAGGTTGTTGAGGAGACAACGAAGGGCGGCTTCTTGAAGCCAGCCATTTGTGTTCAGGTCGGTTCCATGCGGGGCGTGGAGTGGAAAGGTCAAGTCGAGCATGCGTAGGGCGGATCCTAAAGGGCGACGCGTGTTCAGTCGCCTTCGTTGTATGTTCGTCAACGAAACCTATGGACAAGACCGACAGCACCGCAATAGCCGTCCACGACGATGCCGAGCATGATCGCTACGTGGTTGAGGTCGACGGTGAGGTTGCCGGCTACACCGTCTATCACATGCGCGGCGGGCGGCACTTCTTCGTCCACACCGAGATCGAGCCGGAATTTGGTGGCCATGGTGCCGGGACGGCCCTTGCTCGTTACGCGCTCGATGACGTGAGGGACAAAGGTGGGATGATCGTTCCAATCTGCCCGTTTATCAGAGGGTTTGTCGACGAACACCCCGAGTATGAGACATTGATCGACCACGAGCTGTGGGATCGCATCGAACCACGGCTGCATCCCGAAGACTGACGACTACTTGCGAAGCATCCCGTCGAGGCGACGATTGGCGATGGCCGCGCCGACCAGACCCATCACAATCAGGTAGGCGGCATGACCGATCATGGTCCAGTCGACGAGGCCGAGTGTGAACCCACGGAGCAATTCCGTGCCGTGATATAGCGGCGAGATCTTGGCGATGTTCTGAATCAGCGGTGGGTAGACGTCGAGTGGATAGAAAGTGCCAGAGAACAAGAACAGGGGCATTGTCACCAAGGTCACGAGGTCGAAATCCTGCCAGGACCGCATGTAGGTGGTGGCGGCCATGCCAACAGCGCCAAACGCGAATCCGACAAGAGTGGCGGCCGGGACGGCGAGCACAGCCGTCCAGGACTTGGTCATTCCCATGGCGAACATGACCCCGACAAAGGCAGTGGAGTAGAGAACACCTCGGAGCAGTGCCCAGCCGATCTCACCGATGGCGATGTCGGAGGGTTGCATCGGCGTCGTAAGCACACCCTCGTACACCTTCTGGAACTTGAGCTTGAAGAAGATGTTGAAGGTGGTCTCGATCACGGCACCGTTCATAGCTGAAGCGGCCATCATTGCTGGGGCAACGAAAGCGGCATATGGGATCTGCGAGCCATTTGGCAATGTCACATCGCCGACCAAGGCACCAACGCCGATTCCGACGGCGAACAGGTAGAAGACCGGCTCGAAAAACCCGCTGAAGATCACGGTCCACAGGCGGCGATAGGCGATGAAGTTCTTCTCCCAGATCCGTTGGGCCCGGAATGGCGTCACCTTGCCGATCGGAGTGAGCCTGGCGGGAGTCTGCACGCTCATGGGCGAAGCTTTCGGTCGAGTAGCCGTACTGAGAGATAGATGCCTATTGCCGTCATCGCAGAGAGATAGAGAAGCGAGGCCCAGATCGGCACAGCAGTCACGATCGATGAGTCCACAGCCGGGAGTGCGATTTTCCGAACCAGTTCGACCCCGTGAAACAGCGGAGTGATGTATGCCACTGGCTGAAGAAAGCTGGGAAGTTGGCTGATCGGGAAGAAGGTTCCGGAGAACAAGAACAGTGGCACGATGGCGAAGCGGAACAGGGTGGAGAGGCTTCTCCCGTCGTCCTGAGTAAGGGTCCAAGCTGTGATGACGGTGGTAAAGGAGAGTCCGGTCAGTACCGCAGGCGGAATCGCCATCAAAGCCGGCCCAAGTTCCATAGCGTCGAACAGGACAGCGATGATTGCGAACACGGTTAGGACGAAGAGGAGACGCGCCACACCCCAGATCAACCTGCCCCAGATGATGTCTGAAGGACCCAATGGCGTCGTGATGGTCCCATGGAAGTTCTTCCGCCATATCACACCGGCCATCACCGGAAACGACCCGTCTCCGGCACCGTTTTGCATTGCTGTCGCTGCCATCAACCCCGATGCCACGAATGCGAGGTAAGGGATACCGAGGTCGCCGTTGCCGGCATCGACCAAAGAGCCGAGGCCGGCGCCCATGGCTGCCAGGAACAAGACCGGGTTCACGAAGGAGGTAATGACGGTGCCCCGCCAGGTCCGGCGGTAGGCGATGACCTCCGACTCGGCGAATCGAAGTGAGCGGGAGACGGCTGTCATCAGTCGATCAGTCTCCGGCCGGTTAGGCGGAGGAAGACATCTTCGAGTGTCGACCTGCGGACAAGCACTTGCTCGGGTTGGATCCCACGGTCGTGAAGTGCGCG